>JAFAPL010001120.1 GCA_019247135.1 Chloroflexota bacterium
TGCGCGCCATGTCGATGCGACGGTACAGCGGCGGATGCGTGGCCAGCAGCACCTCCGCCCAGCGGGGTGGGCGTCGCTCGGCCAGGTTCTGGCTCCCGATGCGCTCCATGGCCATGACGAACGCGGCCGGGTCACGCGTGAGCCCCAACGCGAAGCGGTCGGCCCGCGCCTCGAGCTGCCGCGACCACCAGTTCAACAGCGGGGACATGACGAGGTAGAACAGCTGGACGGCGAACAACAGCACCGGGTACCCGGGCACGTATGCCAGGCTCGGAAGGCTCAACAGCGGCAGTGCCAGCGGTCGCAGCCACGCCGCGAACGCGAGGCCGGCCCACATCAGCACCGCGTTGCCGATCAGCAGGCGCTGGACGTCACGGTGCACATGATGTCCGAGCTCGTGCGCGACCACCGCGTCGACTTCTGCAGGTGAAAATTCGGCGAGCAGCGTATCGGCGAGCACGACCCGCCGCGAGCGACCCAGGCCGATCACGGCCGCATTCGCCTCGGCCGTTCGGCGCGAAAAATCCAGCGTGCAGATGTCTTTGACGGGTGCCCCAGCGCGATTGACCAGTGCATGAATGCGCGCCACCGTCTCCACATCCTCCAGCGGCCGCATCTTGAAGAACAGCGGCACGAGCACGTAGGGCATCACGAAGACGAGGGCCAGGCCAGCGATCGATGCGGCGATACCGAACACCCACCACCAGTTCGGGCCTGCCGCGATGACGGTCCACAGAAACGCGCCGCCGAACAGCGTGCCGAGCAGAACCGCGACAAGCGTGCCTTTCAGCCAGTCGATGGCCCAGGCCGTCTTGGTCTGTCGGCTCAAGCCGAAGGCGTGCGACAGGACGAAACCACCGTAGTAGCCCAGCGGGAGCGCGACGATGCTGAGGGCCAGGTGCACGAACACCAGAAAGAACACGACGCTCGCCGCGAAGGGAAGGGGCGTCGCAGCCACGCCGTACCAGACCGTCTCCCAGGTGCCTGTCAGATACGGCACCAATGGTGCGGCCAGCGAAATGACAACGCCGACCAACCACAGTCGACGACGTTCCGCGCCAAGCTGAGCAGCGGCACGTTCACGTTGACTATCGGGCGGAGCCGAGCGCGCGTGCCGCGGGGCGGTCGGAGCCTGAGCAGTCACTCAGGTGCCCCAGGACAGACCCGAGGTCGCGTCCAGGTGCAGGTCCTGTGACAGCTGATGCGGCGCCGAGGCGACCAGCGTGCCCGACGCATCGGCCTGCACGTCGATGGTCGAGATCTCGAAATAGCCGCCTTGATTGATCAGATACGCCACATGGTGACCATCGGGGCTCCAGACCGGCGAGCGCGCCATCAAGCCGGCGGACGTGAGTCGCTGCGTACTCGTCCCATCGGGCAAGGCGGCATAGATCTCGACGGCGTATCCGTCGCGCCCGGCAAAAGCGAGCCAGCTGCCATCGGGCGACCAGGCTGGGTCGAGCGCGCCGCCAGGCAGGTCGGTGAGCACCTGGCTCTGCGCCCGACCAGTTCGGTCCATGGGCACGAGCGCGATTTGCGTCGGGCCCGGTTCGTTGAACATGGTCACGGCCAACTGGGAGCCGTCGGGGGACCACGACATGGAATCGATGGATTCAGCCTGCAGCCCTGGCATCGTGAGGGGATGTTGGCCCGTGCCGTCCGCCTGCATCAGCCACAAGGTGGGCATGGCCGAGTTGTGGTCGGATACGAACGCGATCTGCTGACCGTCTGGCGACCAGGTTGGACGCAGGTTCCAGTCCTCGTTGTCCAGAATCCTCGACTGCGACGTGGTCAAACGAGTCTGGTTCTGGCCCTGATCGTCGGTGATGAAAATGTCCGAGAAGTTCGTGCCGCGATAGACGTAGGCCAGACTGGCACCGTCCGGAGCCCAGCTCGGCTGGCCGAAGGTGCCGCCGGTCGCGAGCGGATGCGCACCGAGGGAAGCGTCCCAGACCCACAGGTCGCCATCTTTGACGAACAGAATGCGACCGGGCAGCGCGGACGTATTGTCCGCTCGTGCCGAGCCGACCGCGATGGCCGAGGCCACGGCCAACAAGACCAGGCTGAGGGTGCGCGCGAGCCGCATCACCGCGATGCTAACGCAAGTACGAGCGTCTCCAGACACATCTGTGCGCATACTGTGAGTCGGATGACGTTGTCGCCTGGTCTGGGTGGTTGGCGTGGACTGGTCGGCGTGGTGGCGATTGCCGTCGTCATCGGTCTGGCTTACGCCTCGCTGGTAGCGACCGTGCTGTCGCAGTGGTTTCCCGCGGCTGGAACCATCACGGGCATTGTTGCGCTCGGCGCGGCCGCCGCCCTGCTGATGCTGATCTGGCTGCTCGGCGCCGTATTGCGCTAGCTGCGTTAACGCTGGCTGCGTTAAAAGGTGAGCGCCGTCCCGATCGAGACGAGGACCCAGGCAACCGCGACCGCGATCGTGAACTGAAACAGCGTGCGCTCGAAGCCGCGGCGTGTGCGGTAGATCGAGGTGTCAGACGAGCCAAAGGCCGAAAAGCCGGATCCGCGCGTCTGCAGCAGGACCGCGCCGATCAAGACGATGGCCAGCAGGATCTGGATGATCTGAAAGGCGATGTGCATCGAGGGCCGCGAGAGTATACGTGGTTGTGCTCGCTGCGACGGGACACTTTCAACGAGCGGCGGATTGGGCAACGACTAGAGCGCCGCGCGCACGGCGCCGTTCGGCACGCGCGCGACGCGCCGCTGCTCCTCATAGATACGCATCAGCGCCGCACCGAGCTTGTCGGGATCGTGTCGCAGAGCCAGGTCGTCACGCACGACGTCCTCGAGCAGGATGCGCGGGCCCGTGACGTCCGACAGTGGCGCGCCGTAAACCAGCTCGACTTCCGTGTCGGGCGATACGGCGCCGTCAGGATGCCGCGGGGCCAGCACGACGTCCAACGGATTCACCCGGCCCGGCAGGTGGCGCACCAGCGCATCCACGTGGGCTTTCACGTCGTAGCCGTCCGTCTCGCCCGCCTGCGTGGCGACGTTGCAGACGTACACCTTGACCGCGTCGCTCTGGATCAACGCCTTGGCCACGCCCTCGACGAGCAGGTTGGGCACCACGCTGGTGTACAGGCTGCCGGGTCCAAGCACGACCAGGTCAGCCTCCAGGATCGCCCGAACGGCCTCAGGCTGCGCGGCGGGATGGTCCGGTTCCAGTCGGACCCGCTCGATACGTCGGCCGACTTCGGGGATCTGGGACTCGCCGCACACGTGCGAGCCATCTATGAAATCGGCGCAGATCTGCACGTCCTGCAGCGTGGACGGCAGGATCGTCCCCTGGACCGCGAGCACGCGGCTGGTCTCACGTAATGCCTGCTCGAAATTACCGGTGATGCCGCACATCGCCAGCACGAACAGGTTGCCGAACGAGTGGCCGCCGAGCGGCGAGCCTTCGCCGAAGCGGTACTGAAACAGGCGTGCCATCAACGGCTCGACCTGGGCCAGGGCGACGATGTTGTTACGGAAATCCCCGGGCGGCAGGATGCCGTGTTCGCGCCGCAGCCGACCCGACGAACCGCCATCGTCGCCGACGGTCACGATGGCGGTGATGTTGGCGCTGTACGACTTGAGTCCGCGCAGCACGGTCGGCATGCCTGTTCCGCCGCCGATACACACGATGCGCGGGCCTCCCTGACGCTGGCGATAGTCGTAGATGCGTTCGAGCAGGCTCTGGTGGCCGTTGCCCGGTGTGGGCAAGCCTTCCTCGAGTGAGCGATACAGCCCGCGCAGGCCGAGGGCGCACAGCACTCCGCCGACCAGCAGGAAGATGGCCGACCGAACCAGGAGCGGCAAAAACTGCAGCGTGACCGCCTGGACCCACACGGGGAAAGTTCCGCCGCGATACACCTCGGTCAGCGCGTAGGCGATGCCCAGGCTGACCACGACCATCCCCAGGAGCAGCACACCCAGCCAGCGCTTGAGGTGCAGCCCCGGTTTCAGCAGCTTCATCACGTCAGGGCTCGGGAAGCGATGAAGCTCACGACGCTCACGATCAAGGCGTTCACGAACGCGGCACCGAAGCCAGGTACGTGCACGCCGATGGGGAACCAGGTGGCGGCCCAGAAAACGAATGCGTTGACAACCAGCGTGAACAGGCCAAGCGTGAGGAGCGTCAGTGGGAGGGTGAGCAACAGGATAACGGGTCGGAGGAACGCGTTCAGCAGACCGAGCACCAGTCCGAAAACGAGCGCGACGGTCAGACTGTTCTGGTCGACCTGGATGAGGCCGGGCGCCTGCTGACTCAAGACCAGGACCACCAGGGCGGTGATGATGAGCCTGAGCAGGAAGCGCTGCATTCGCGGGCGGTGCAGTGTAGCGCGAGGCGTCAGCAGGGCAGCAATCAGCGATCAGCTTTGGTCCCACGCTACCCTTGATGCAGTGATTGGCAATGTCGCCCAGTTCTGGCGCATCACGCGCGAGCTCGACGTCAACAGTCTGCGCGAGGCCTTCGACGAACAGGTCAGCATTCGCGTCCTGGGCTCCGATATGTTTACCGCGCAGCGCGTCGCACGCCTGATCGAGCCCGATCCGCTCGCGGGCGAAATCAGTCCGGGGATTCTGTCGGACGGGGCACGCGAACGCGCCGACCTGTACGTGGTTGGCATCGGTGGGCCGCTCGAGCCCTCCGCTCGCCGCGCCCTGAGCGACCTGAGCGTCGGCGAGGCGCCGCTGGTCCTGGTCCAGCTCGAAACGAGCTCCGACATGCTCGTCCTGGGTATCGCTCAGGAGAACATCGTCGTCGTCGAGCCAGCCATGCCCGACGACGTCGCGCGCGATCGACTGTTTGCCAGCCTGGTGCGCGCCGCGCCCAACGTGATGCTCTCGGCGGGGCGCCGCCACATCCTGCTCCGCGAGCCGGTCGCACAGCACCTGATCCGCGATACGTCGCGCGTGAACGCGCAGTTCGCGGCGCTGTCGAGCTTGCCCGCCAACATGCCGATCGTCGGCGGGCTGGTCGGTGAGCTCGCTGACATCATCGTGTTGACCAAGAACCAGGTGCTGCTGCTGCTCAAGCTGGCGGGACTGTACGGACGAGATCTCCGCCTCGGGCGGCGACTGGTGATCGAAGTGATGCCGATCGTGGGCAGCGCGTTTTTCTGGCGAACGACGGCGCGGGCGCTCGTTGGCCTGATGCCGAGCATGTTGGGGCTGGTGCCCAAGACACTGGTCGCGTACTCGGGGACGTACGTCGTGGGTGAGATGGCGCGCTACTACTACCGCTTTGGGCACCGGCCGCCGCCGGAGTTTGTCGCGGATCTGCGCAGAGAAAGCGTGCGGCGCGCGCGCGAAGTACTGGAAAGACTGCGGCACTCAGGCCCGCACGGAC
>JAFAPL010001143.1 GCA_019247135.1 Chloroflexota bacterium
TTCTCGAGGGCGGCGGGCGTTCAGCTCACGCTCAGCTACCTCGAGCCACACCGCGGCAGCGACGGTTGGATTTGCGGTCGCGAACTCGGCAAGCGACTGCATGGCTTCGGCGTGGCGGTCGGCCACCTCGAGCGCAAGGCCGCGAGCAAAGGCTTCGCGGTCGTCAGGGATAGCCCCTGGAGTGGCGAGTACGTTGAGCGCGTCGACGCCGCTGCCTTGCCCGGACAGGGCGATGGCCAGCTCATACCGGACCTCGCGCGCGGCCTCAGGTGGCAGGCTTGCCGATTGGAGACCGCGGAGCCGGTTGGTCGCGTCGGTGAGATCGCCTTCTACAAGCGCCAGGCGGGCTTGATCGTACGTGGAGCGCTGGTCGGCCGGAACCGCGGCGACCGGTGCGGAGGTTGGAGTGATCGCCGTCGAGGTCGTTGGGGTGGGTGCAATGGGTACCGTGCCGGCGGGCCGCGCGGCGCTTGTGCCAGCGGGCGGAGCAGGCGCGGGCGCAGAGCACGAGGTCAGCAGCGCCGCGAGGGCGAGCGAGCGAGTGGCGAGGCAAAGACTCCGGCGGGCCATCGCGACGCAGGACCTTACTCCAGCCGCGGGTTCTCACCAAAATGGACGCTTCTCTTACCTCAATCAATGTGCCCGTAGGCAGGCAAGGTCAAGAACTCGATGAATTGCTCGCTCAATGCGACCTCCTCGAACAGCGTGCGCGCCTCCGAGAAGCGGCCCGCGTCAAAGGTCTCGTCGCCCAGAGCACGGCGGATCTTTTCGAGTTCCTCGTCTTCGATCTGACGCACCAGATCACGCGTGATGCGCGGCCCCTCCGCGAGGCTCGCGCCGTGGTGCACCCATTGCCAGACCTGCGAGCGCGAGATTTCGGCGGTCGCGGCGTCTTCCATGAGATTGAAGATGGCGGCCGCACCGGTGCCGCGCAGCCACGACTCGATGTACTGGATGCCGACGCTCACGTTCGTACGCAATCCGGCCTCGGTGATCTGGCCATCTGGCACCCGCAAATCCAGCAGCTCGCGCCCGTCAACGGACACTTCGGGCCGTTGCCGATCGATTTGATTGAGTTTGTCGCCCATGTGGTCGGCAAACACGTCGCGGGCGACGGGGACCAGGTCCGGATGCGCGACCCAGGTTCCGTCGAAGCCGTCGCGTGACTCGCGCTGCTTATCCTCGGTCACCTTGGGCAGCGCGACCTCGTTGATCGATGGGTCGCGCCGGCTCGGGATGAACGCGGCCATGCCGCCCATCGCGAATGCGCCGCGTCGGTGGCACGTCTTTACCAGCAGCTCCGTGTACGCGCGCATGAACGGCACCGTCATGGTCACCTGGATACGGTCGGGTAGCAGGAAGTCGGGGCGACTGCTGAATTTCTTGATGATGCTGAAGATGTAGTCCCAGCGACCGGCGTTGAGTCCGGCCGAGTGCTCCCGCAGCTCGTACAGGATCTCGTCCATCTCGTAGGCCGCGGTTACCACCTCGATGAGAACCGTGGCCTTGATGCTGCCGCGCGGGATCCCGAGCGCGTCCTGCGCGAACGAGAACACGTCATTCCACAAGCGCGCTTCGAGGTGGCTTTCGAGTTTGGGCAGGTAGAAGTAGGGCGCGCTGCCGCGATCAAGTAGCCGCCGCGCGTTATGGAAGAAGAACATGCCGAAGTCGAAGAACGGCCCGGCGATCGGGCTGCCATCCACCGTGACGTGTTTTTCAGGCAGGTGCCAGCCGCGCGGGCGAACCAGAAGCGTGGCGGTCTGCTCGTTCAGTCGATAGGCACGCCCATCGGGGTTCTCGAACGAAATCGTGCGTTGTATGGCGTCGACGAGATTGACCTGACCCTCGACCATGTTTTGCCAGGTCGGCGTGTTGGCGTCCTCGAAGTCGGCCATGTAGACGTCGGCGCCCGAGTTGAGCGCATTGATCAGCATCTTGCGCTCGGTCGGCCCGGTCAGCTCGACCCATCGCTTTTGCAGATCGGGCGTGGTGATCGGGGCAACGCTCCAGTCACTCTCGCGCAGGCGTTGGGTTTCACTCAGAAAATTGGGGAACTCGCCCGCGTCAAACCGAGCCTGGCGCTCGCGACGCGCTTTGAGCAGCGACTCGCGAGTGGGATTGAACTCGCGGTGCAAACGGGCCACGAAGTCGAGCGCGGCCGGGGTCAGGATTTCATCGGAGCGATTGATCTGCGCCCCGCGGACGTCGACGCCCTGGGCGGAGGAAGTCGTCATTGAACGGAGCACCTCCAGTGCTCACATTATTGCTGCGCGACGAAGGTGTGGCGCGCCCCGCGGCCGAAAATCAGCACGGACAGCTCGGGATACCGCTCTGCCACGAAGGCGACCAGGTCACGCGGGAAGCCGCGATTGTGGTCGAACAGCTCCCAGTGGATCGGGATCAGCACGCTGGCGCCGATGTCGTTCGCGATCCGCGCCGCCTCGCGCGGGTCCATGTTGCCAACCAGGTTGCGTTCGGTCTCACGATAGAAATCGCGGCCGTTGATTGGAAGCAGCGCAATGCGTGGTTGCAGCTCGCCCAGGCGGTCGATCTGGCCGTCATACGGGATGCAGTCGCCGGCGTGGTACAGACGCACGCCGCCGATCTCGACGACATAGCCGAGGTAGCGCACCAGCCCGTTCGATAGCTGCTCGCCGAAGTTGTACGAATCCGAGACGTTGACGCCGTGGCGCGCGGGCACCGGGTCAATGCGAACACCGGGGCGATCGATCGTCGCGCCTGGCTGGGTGCCGAGAACTCGCGTGTTTGGCAACCCGGTCTCCGAGACGACGCGGTCGACAAGTGGTTCGGGGACGACGAGCGTGAAACGCGAGCCGGATTCGGCCGCGGCGGCCTTGAGCGTCGGCAGGTCCAGATGATCGGTATGTTCATGCGACGCGAGCACGATGTCGGCCTGGGCCAGATCCGCGGGGCCGGCGGGCGCTTGCCACGAGCGGTGGTCGCTCGGGGTGAGAAACGGGTCAAGGAAGATGGTGGCGCCGGAATCGGGATCGCGTACGCGGAACCCCGACTGGCCGAGCCACCACAGCTCGGCCGTCACGAGGCGACGTTCGACGCCTGACTGAGAGCCGCGCGCATGTCCTCGGTGTGACTGCGTTTGTGGCTCGCGACTAGCAGGAAGTTGTCTTCAGTCGAGCCGTCGACGCCAGAGCTCATATGGCCGCGCTGATCGAGTGCAGTGTCGTCCAGCGTTTCCAGCAACTGGAGCATCTCCTGGTGTGCCGTTTCGAGCTGCTGGCGCAGCATCGCAGGCGAGGCCTCGGTGTTGCGTCGGGACTGGCCGGCGTTCCAGCGATTGGGGTCGAAGTCTTGCGGCACGCCACCCTGGCCGGCAGCCATCTTCTTGAGCGTCGGAACGAAGCCCACCTCAGAGGTGGTCAGGTGGACCAGGAGGTCGCGGATCGACCATCCCTCGTTGTTGGGTCCAACACGCTGCCAATCGTCGTCGCTCACGGTGTCGAGTGTTTGCAGAAGTTCGCGTTGTGCTTCGACGAGCTTGGCGCGCAAGGCATCCTGGCGATGGCTCACGTTCCGAGGCTATGGCTGATAGGGTGCCGCGTCAACGAGTTCCGTGGTGTCGGACAAGTCGCGGCCGCACGGGATGGCACACGTTTTGCGTTTAGCCCTCCGCAGAGCCGAAAACGCACGGCTTTCAAGAACAACGGAGGACGGAGTCGCATGTCAATTATTGCCTGGATTGTGCTGGGTCTGATCGCCGGGTGGATTGCCGGTATGGTCATGAAGGGTGGCGGATACGGCCTGATCGGCGACATCATTCTCGGCATCCTCGGCGCCATCATCGGCGGCTGGTTGACCGCGCTGCTGCTTGGCCGCGACATGGTCAATGGTTTCAATCTGGAGAGCATCATCGTCGCGATCATCGGTGCAGTGGTGCTGATCGCCATCTCGCGGGCCTTCACGAGCCGCAGGGCGAGCGTCTAGGCGCACTCAGCGCGCATTTCTCGACAGGACGGCTGTTAGCGGTCAGCACTCAGCGACCAGCCCGGCGGACACGTCCGCTTGCGGCTGGTAGCTGACGGCTGATCGGCTGATAGCCGTTTTTTGTGTCTGGCGATTTCTACGCCCGGGTATACGCGATCGTGCGCCAGGTGCCATTCGGTCGAGTGACCACCTACGGCAGCGTTGCCCTGGCGCTCGGTCGACCACACTGGGCGCGACAGGTCGGATGGGCGCTGGCCGGGTTGCCAGACGAGCACGCCGACGAAGTGCCGGCGCATCGCGTGATCCTTGCCTCTGGCGGATTGAGCCCTGGCTTCGCCAACGGCGTCCCGGGTGTCCAGCGCGCCATGCTGGAGGCCGAAGGCATCGAGTTCGATGCCGCGGGCCGCGTATCGCTGGCGCGTTATCTGTGGGAGCCGGGTGATTAGCCACGGCCGGCTTGCTCAAACTGCGAACTAATGTTCTAATGATAGTTTATGCGGCCGGAGTACGTCGAGATCACGTGCAAGTCAGCCATCAATCGCGTCCAGAACATGCCGTATCTCAAATGGTCGCTGAATCCATACGGCGGCTGCGTCCACAAGTGCCGCTTTTGCTTCGCTGTCCAGTACCGCGTGGTGGCCGACCAGGGAACGCAGCAGGACTTCGGCACGCGGCTGTTCATCAAGACCAACTTTGTCGAAGTGCTCGCGCGCGAGCTGCGCCGGCCCGGTATGCAGGGCGAGCACCTCTCGATCGGCACCGCCACCGACCCGTATCAGCCGGTTGAGGGTCGGTACCGGCTCACGCGGGGGACTCTGGGGCTTGCATTCGAGCACGCGAACCCGGTGTCGCTGTTGACGAAATCACCCATGGTGGTCCGGGACGTTGACGTCCTGGTCGATCTGGCGCGGGTCGCGTCCGCGGAGGTCTTCTTTTCGATTACGACCGTCGACTTGCACCTGTGGCGGTCGGTCGAGCCCGGCACCGCCAACCCGTTTCATCGCTTGCGCGCGATGCAAACGCTACGCGAGGCCGGCGTTCTTGCTGGCGTGATGATGGCCCCAGTGTTGCCCGGCATCACGGATTCGGCGAGCTCGATCGAGGCCGTCGCGGCAGCGGCACGCGAGCACAACGCGGCCTCGTTCACGGCGGTGCCGCTGCGGCTCGCGCCGCACGTGAAAGAGTTCTACCTCGGGTACATCGGAGTGGAATATCCGCAGCTGCTCGAACGCTACGAGCGCGCGTATCCGGGCACCCACGCGCCGGCGGAATATCGTGAAAAGCTGGGCCAGCGGATCGAGAAGATTCGGGCGCGCTATGGCTTTGCCGGGCCGACCGAGCGCCGCGGTGCCGAGCCACCGAAACCGCCGCCGAGAAAGGGGCCGCAGCTCGCGCTTCCGATCTGATCCTCATGCACGCGCGTCGCACCTTGAGGCAGACAGTTATGCCCGGCGCGCGTCATGCCACTGGTCGAGATCTGCCAGCAGGTGACCGCGCAGGCGCGAGCGTGCCGAAACCGCCGGCGCCCCCGCGTTGAGCAGCGCGCGCGCACCGACGACCAGCAAGCCGAGAGTAGCGACGGCCGCGGCGAACAGCAGTGGCGCGGGGATCGTCGAAGACGACGCAACCGGCGGAGCCGGTCGATACACCAGAGACGTGATCTTGCCCCGACGTACTACCGCTTCGACCGCGAAGTCGGCCACGCCGTGCTCGGTCCACGTGACCGTCGCGCCAACGACATGTCGACTCGAGGTCACCTGCGGGA
>JAFAPL010001144.1 GCA_019247135.1 Chloroflexota bacterium
TCTTCGTGTCGGATCCGGGCAAGCAATAAAGAGACGCTCCGCTGGGTTGAAGGGGCTGCGCCCCTTCAAAATCCCCGCATGCAATGGCGCTCCGCTGGGTCGAAGGGGGCTGTCGCCCCTTCAAAATCCCCGCTTTTGAGTTTGCTGGGGGGTAGCACACTCAGAAGTGACGCTGCGCCAGGTTGAGGGGGCTGCGCCCGTTCGAGATGCCCGCATGCAATGGCGCTTCGCTGGGTCGAAGGGGCTGTCGCGCCTTCAAAATCCCCGCTTTTGGAATGTGCTGGGTGGGTAGCACACTCAGAAGTGACGCTGCGCCAGGTTGAGGGCGGCTAGCGCAGCGAGACGCCGGTCTCGGCGTCGAACAGATGCAGCTTGGCGGGATCCAGGGCCACTTCGACGTGGTCGCCGGGGCGGACTGGCAGGTCCGGGCTCGTGCGCGCCTTGACGTAAGTCCCGCCCAGCTCGAGCGTCAGGAACAGGTCGGACCCGAGCGGCTCCTGAATGTACACCGGCGCGGCAATCCAGTCTGCCCCGCGGGGCGGCGTCTGGGAGTCACCACCGCGGACCACGATCGACTCTGGTCGGATACCGAGGTACGCCGCCCGGCCGGTGTTCGCCGGCGTGTCGAACGGAACTGGCTGCAAAAACCCCGGTGCGGTGAAACACAACATCCCGTTGTCGCGGGCGAGCTCGCCGCGAATGTGGTTCATCGGTGGTGAGCCCATGAATCCGGCAACGAACTTGTTGCGCGGCCGGTTGTAGATCTCGTCCGGTGGACCGTACTGCTGCAGGCGGCCGTCCTGCATCACGGCGATGCGGTCCGACATGGTGAGTGCCTCGGCCTGGTCGTGTGTGACGTAGATGAAGGTGCGTTTCAGCTCCAGGTGGAGCCGTTTCAGCTCACCACGCATGGCGACGCGCAGCTGGGCGTCGAGATTCGACAACGGCTCGTCCAGGAGGAAGCACGCGGGCTGTCTGACGACCGACCGCCCGAGCGCCACGCGCTGTCGCTGACCTCCCGACAGCTCGCGTGGCTTGCGTTTCAACAGCGCGGAGATGTCGAGCATGTCGGCGGCCCACTTGACGCGACGGTCGATCTCCGCGCCTGGTGTGTGCATCATCCGCAAAGCAAATGCGATGTTGTCGTACACGTTCATGTGTGGGTACAGCGCGTAGGACTGAAACACCATCGCAATGTCGCGATGATCGGCCGGCAGGTGGCCGACCGGATCGTCGTCGAAATACATCTGACCGCTGCTGAGCTTCTCCAGACCGGCGATCATGCGCAGCGTAGTGGTCTTGCCGCAGCCGGAAGGGCCGACGAGTGTGACGAACTCTCGATCGGCGATCTCGAGGGTCAGGTCATCGACCGCCGTGACCGAGCCGAATTTCTTGAATACGCGGTCGAGGACGACTTTGGCCATGCGCGTTCGAGCCCTTCGAGCGCGGCATTCTATACCCCCGCCCTTGGTACACTGGCTGACCGACGGGGGTCTGATATGGGCTGGTCGCGTCGAAAGTTCCTACAGATCGGCAGCACGGGCGTCGCAGCGCTGCTGCAGGCTTGCACGGGCCAGCCCAGTGCTCAGGGTCAGCCAACACCCAGTGCTCAAGGTCAGCCAGCCGCGGCAGCGGTGAGCACTACGCCAGCCACCGCCGCGGGCGGCGGCACTCAGTTGACATACTGGAGTCAGCTGCAGCCCGAAACGCAGCGCTGGAAGGACAACCAGGTAGTTATCGACTCGTTCATGCAGGCGAACCCTGGTATTCATGTCAGTACCGAACACCCTGCCTTCGCCGACTTCGATACCAAACTGGTTACGGCCGCGCGGGCAGGCACGCCACCCGACATGTCTGAGGTGGCGGACTCCTTTCCACAGCTCGCGAAGGGCGGCTACCTCCTCCAGTTGGATCCGTTCGTCCAGAGTGTCAATCTGGATCTGAAGGACTATTACGAGGGCAAGCTGCAGACGTGCTACGTCGACGGTAAACTCTGGGCATTGCCGATCACGGCCGACTGTCGCGGTCTGTGGTGGAACATGAAGATCCTGAAGGACGCTGGATTCGACCAGCCGCCCGCCTCGTGGGACCAACTGACGGACGTCGCCGGCAAAGTCACCAAAAATGGCGTGTACGGCTGGGGCGTCCAGGGCGGCAACCAGGGCTTCATGATCTGCGAACAGTTTTCGGCGTTCTTCATCCAGAACGACGGAAAGATCATCAGTGACGATCAGACGACTGCGCTGACCGATCAGCCGGAGTGGATTACTGGCGCGACGTACTGGCAGGAATTGACGACGAAATACAAAGTCACCCAGCCGAGCGCCTCGACGGACGACCAGAACGCCACGTATGCACTGTTCGCCCAGGGCAAAATCGCCATGTTTCCAGGCGGCCCGTGGGCTCGGCCAGAGATCGAGCGAAATAACCCACAAATGAAGTTCGGCGAGGACTTCTCCGTCTCACTTGTGCCGTTCCCGACCGGCAAGCATGCCGGTACGTGTCAGGGCGGCTGGCTGCAGTCCATCTGGAACGCAAGCAAACTCCAGGACGCGGCGATGAAACTGATGGCGCATTATCACACGCCAGAGAACATAGCCCAGGAAGCTGCCAGCTCAATGCCCACCCGACGCGCGTCGACGAACGTCAAACCCTTCAACGATCCGTGGTACAAGCCGTATTGGGACACGATGCCGTACGCGCGAGCACCGGTGCCGACGATGGCCGCCGGAGCGGAGATCTCCACGGCGCTGTACACGCTCTTGCAATCGATGCTCCTGGGCCAGCAGTCAGCTGACCAGGCAGGCAAGGCGTTCGCCAAGGATCTGAACGAGCGGATCCTGCCGAAATACGCGGGCGCAAGCGCAGGCAGCGGGTGCGGCTGTCCTACGGTCTAGCGGCGACAACGCCGCGAGCACGACGGCTAACGTATCGGCAAATCTATCCGTACCTGCTGATCGCTCCAGCGCTGTCAGTCTTCGCCCTGGTTCTTGTCTATCCGTTCATCGACGGCGTCAGGATCTCATTCTTCCAGGACACGTTGATGTCCCAGTCACGCCCGTTCGTCGGTCTGAACAACTACCGCAGCGTGTTCGCGATCCCGCAGTTCGGCACGGTCCTGCGCGTCTCGCTGACATGGGTGTTCGGCTCGGTGGTGGGTGAAGCGGTCATCGGCATTCTGGTGGCGCTGCTGCTCAATCGGACGTTCCGACCGCGTGGCATTCTGCGCTCGCTGTTACTCGTTCCATGGGTGATGCCGGCCGTCGTGACGGCAGTCATCTGGCGGTGGCTGTACCACTCCGAATTCGGGGTGGTCAACCAGGTGTTCGGGCCTCTCGGTTTGTTCCCGCAGCAAGAAAACTGGCTCGGGGATCCGGCGACGGCGCTCTGGGCAGTGATCGCAGTGAACATCTGGCGAGGCTTCCCGTTCTGGATGATCATGATTCTCGCGGGACTCCAGGCGATCGAGCCGGAGCTGTACGAGGCCGCGCGCGTCGACGGAGCGCGCGCCTTGCAGCTATTTCGCTACATCACCCTGCCGAACCTGCGACTGGTGCTGACCGTCACGTCCATTCTGTCATTTGTGGGGAACTTCAATAACTTCACGTTGATCTACGCCCTCACCGAGGGTGGCCCGGTGGACTCGACCAAAATTCTGCCCATCTTCATCTGGGAGAATGCATTCAAGTTCAACCGTTTCGGCGAAGCGGCAGCCATGGCCACGTTCTTCGCAGTGTTGATGGCGATCGCGATCCTCGTATACGCGCGCGTGCTGCGCTTGCGAAGCCGCGAGGCGTGAACGTGCGCACACAGCGTCGCCTGATTGACAGCTTCCTCAACGTGTTGCTGGTTGCGTTTACGGCGGTCGTGTTGTTCCCGTTCTACTGGTTGCTGTCCTCGTCCCTCAAGACACAAGATCAGCTATTCAGGATTCCGGCTCTGTGGGCGCCCACCGCGCCCACGCTGGACAACTTCGATCGACTTCTGCATAGCTCGTTTCCAGCCTGGTTTGAAAACAGCGCGATCGTTGCTACGGCGACGACCGTATTGGCCTTGCTGCTGGCGGCTCTGGCCGCCTACAGCTTTTCACGTTTTCCGTTTCCTGCCAACCGTTTCCTGTCGACGATGTTCCTGTTCGTGCAGCTCTTCCCGGTTGCGGTGGTCGTCATTCCACTCTTCATCCTCTGGACGAATCTGCGGCTCACGAACACCTACTGGTCGCTGATCATCACGTACCTGGTGTTTGGCCTGCCAATCTCGACGTGGTTGCTGATCGGGTTCTTCAACGCGGTGCCCGTGGAACTGGAGGAAGCCGCCATGATCGACGGCTCGTCGCGTCTGGGCGCACTGTGGCGTGTCACGCTGCCTTTGTGCTTGCCAGGTCTGGCGGCCACCGCTATTTACATCTTCCTGCTCGCGTGGAACGAGTTTTTCTTTGCGCTCACGTTCATGAACTCGACGGAAATGCGAACGATACCGGTCGGGCTCACCTCGTTTTTCGCGGAGCACTCCGTCGACTGGGGGCTGGTTATGGCTGGCTCGGTGGTCGCCTCGGTGCCGGTGGTCGTGCTGTTCGGGCTGCTGTCGCGGTATTTCGTCCAGGGGCTGACTTCGGGCGCGGTCAAGGGCTGACCGAGGTCCGTGGGTCCGCGGGCTGGTTGTCGTCGAGGTTCGGCCTCGCCAGCGCCTGCACGAATCGGGCGGCATCAATGGTGCCAAGTCCGCTGACGAGATCGTAGCCGGGTGCCGCGGCATAGCCGGGCACGGTCGTATCCACTTCCCGCGCGGTTCCGCACTCGTTCGAGCAGTAGGTGAAGGCATTCGTGCCGCTGATCACGTCGACGACTCCCGCGTCAGGCAGCCCATACAGCAGGGGATTGAGCCAGCCCAGCCGATGACCAGCCGCTTGATCGGCAATCGCGACCACGCCCGCAAACAAGGGGCTCGACTCGCTGCTTGCCCCGGCCAGATGCCAGGGCGACTCCGGCTTGTCGAACGTGTAGTAAATATCGACGGCGCTGTCGAACGACGAATTCATGGACAGGTCCGGAGTTCCGCGCCTACCGCCGACGATGGGCTCGACAGCGTCCTGGAAACTCGGTCGTGCAAACATCGCGGACGGTCCCCCACCGGAGGCTCCGGCGCAGTTGGTCGGCGAGGTCTCGCAGGCGTCGTTCCAGCCTGTGTCGGGCGCGGTTCGATAGCCATCCCCATCCAGGTGCAACTGAGTGCCGCCGACCGAAGTCACGAGTGGGTCGGAGGACGGCCAGACGATGGCCGGATTCGAATAGCAGCACGACTGATCTGACTTGAATCCGGTCGCGCCGGTGTCGCCAGACGACGCCAGCACCGTCACACGGTGGTCGCGAGCGTTGGTGAACGCGCTACGCAGTTGCAGGACCGCATCGCGGTTCGGAAAAGTGGCCTCGGTAGCGCCGAAACTCTGCGAAATCACGTCGCCCAGATCGTGGTCGATCACGTAGTTCTCGGCCTGGACAATCTCAGGAAAACCCTGCACGCCTTCGGTCTCGTCCACTGGCGTCTCGACGAGCAGGATGTTCGCACCTGGAGCCATGACGTGTGCCCACTCCACGTCGAGCGTCGTCTCTTTCGCCCAGACGAGCTCGTCGCCGCCCGCCGCATCTGGATCGAATGGCGGCACGGCGCCAACGGGCTGGATGATTTTGAACGAGGGTGGGTCACCTAACGCGAAGGCGTGGTCGAATTCATGCAGATCGTGCTCGATCGTCGGCGAGCCGTAAGGATTCACGATCACGATGGTGCGGCCCGAGCCGTCCAAGCCACGTGCGAACAGCGACAGTAGGCCGTACGCTCGTTGTATCTGCCTCGGCTGATAGCACGGCGCGTTGAATTTCTGGATGCACGCGCCGGTATCGAGTGGCTGCTCCGCGGCCGCGAATTCTGAGATGAACGGACGCGGTCTGACCACGTTGTGGTTTCCGATCGGGGCCACCCACGACGCGATGAACGCCAGCACGAAGAACATCAAGACTGGCACGTGGTTCTCCTTCATGTAGGGACTACGCCGCGAGATCCAGCAGCTGACGCTCAACTTCTGGCCGGTCCTCAGCATCAGGGCGCAGTTGCAAATACGTGTCAAGGTCGCACCGTGCGCGGCCTACTTCGCCCAATGCGAGCAACGCGACAGCACGGTTCTGGTACAACTCCGGCAGCTCGGGTTGGAGGTGGACCGCCTGGTCCAGGTCCGCGACCGCCTCGCGAGCCGCGCCAGCCTCGAAGTGCGCCACTGCTCGTCCCGCCAGGACTAACGGCTGAGCGGGATCCAGCGTGAGAGCAGCGGTGTAATCCGCTATTGCCAACTCCAGCTCTCCAGACGCGGCGCGGGCTTCAGCCCGCCCGATCCACGCCAGCGCGACGCGCGGGTCCAGGTCGAGTGCCCTGGAGTAGGCCTGCTCGGCCTCAGCCATTCGACCGCAGGCGCGATAACACTGGCCGAGATCGGTCCAGACTTCGGCGTACGGTGGGCTGAGCTCGATAGCGCGCAGCAGGTCCTGCTCGGCTGCCTCGAAGTGCTCCGCTCTCAAAAGCAGGCCACCTCGCTCCAGGTAGTACTCGGAGTAGTTCGGATCGAGCCGCATAGCGCGCGTGAGCTGAGTGATCGCGTCGTCGTAGCGTCCCAGTGCACCCAGCACCTGGGCGGCGTTGTAGAGCAGGACCGACCGGTGCAAGTGGTGCTCGCCTGGCCGAAGCGCCACGTCCAGCTCACGCAGGCCCGAGTCGCACAGCGCGATCGCTTCTTCCGCACGACCTTGGCGAAACCGCACGTACGCTACTCCATTGCGCAGGAACACGTTCAGAAAGTGGCGGCGTGCCTCGGAGACGTCGAGTCGCGGCACCAACGCCAGGGCCTGCTCCAGGTGCTCATCCGCGCGCTCCAGATCGCGGCGACGCAGAAAGCGCGCAAAAAGCATGCCCATGAAGTAGTGAATTTCGACCAGCACCTGCGGGTCCCGAACTTTCGGCAAACCATGCGTGACGAGCAGCTCGTGCGCCCGCTCCGGTTGACCCAGCGCGGCGTAACAGAAAAACAGATTCAGAACGGCGAGGGCGTGCAACCCAGGGTCACTGGCGTGCAACGCGTCCAGGTCCGCTTCGAGCGCGGGGGCGAATCGGACCGCGGCCTCGTAGAGTCCGGCATGGTCGTACTCGTTGACCGCGCGCACCAGCCACGGCCAGGCGCGTGCAGGTGAGGCGCTACGCTGCCAGAGGCTCACCAACCGTGGGATGTGTAGCGACCATTCGATGTGGTCGTCGCCGATGCGTGCTTCGAGGTCCGCCGCCACGCGAGCGGCTTCGGCGCCCGAGACCTCCGAGTCGGCCGTGCTGCCTGACGGGATATCCAGGTGAATTGATGGACTGAGCAGATTCGGCTCGAAGCACCTGGTGGACTCGGCACGCCCGCCCGGTTGGACCGCGAGGAGTAGCGTCAAGCCGAGGCGTTCGCCGCGGCGTCGCAGAAGCTCGGCGTAGAAACGCCAGACGAGCGAGGTGCACTCGTCGAATCGATCGATCGCAATTGCCCAGCCTCGCCCCGAGTCGAGTGTATTCCACGTATCGAGAAAATCGATCAGCCCATGCAACGAGCGATACGCACGATCGTTCGGATAATTGCGGACTTTTTCCTCGTCGTTTGCGACGTCGGTCAAACACGGGTTTTTGATCTCGATTTCACGGCGCAGCGTTGGAAGCACGAGGCACAGCTCGTACGCGTGCCGCTCCACCAGTTGTGGTGCGCGCTGGCGAACGCCGGGCACGACGGACCACAGCAGCTGGTCCAGTCCGGCCCAGATGCCGCGTTGGTCGACGTTGCCGCTGATGTGCAGCGTCCGCCGGCCCTCGTTGCGTGCCTGGTCGAGCCAGGCATCTAACACGGCCGCTCGGGCGGATCCCGCCGGAGCTTCGAGAACCAAGGCGGTGCCAACGCCTGCATTGGCAGACGGAATCAATGGGTCGAGGTGGCGCATTTAGAGCGATCTCCGGTTCAGAACGAGACTTCGCAGCCACGCCACCAGTCCAATTGACTGCAGCCCAGCCGCCAGAATCAACAGTGGCGGTCCGTCCACAAAGGCATGCATCGCCCGATCGTCCCCAACGACCCCCCGACCGATCATCGCGGCATAGCCGGCGAGGACCGGAAGTGTGATCAAGAACAGGGAGGCGAACGCGATAGCACGACCACCGAGCCAGACAAAGGCGAACCAGCGCACGATGCGCATTTCGCGATGAGGAACGTCGGAT
>JAFAPL010000439.1 GCA_019247135.1 Chloroflexota bacterium
TACGGTCGCTCGCGCCTGCGGATCCACCGAGCAGCAGCAGTCTCGCGTGCGGCCGCGCGGCAAGGACGATCTCGAACACCTGAAGCAGTGAATCGAGCCCTTTGCTGGCGTTCAGCAGGCCGAAGTACGCCAGGGTCAGGTCCGATATCCCGAGTGACTGACGAAACGCTGCGCGGTCATACCCGGCTGGCGGCGCGCACGCCACGTTCGAGCCGATCGGAATGACGTATCGCTTGTGTGGACGCAGCGCGTCGAGGTCCCGTTCGTCCGCCGCGACCACGGCATGACTGGAGTGGGCCAACAACTGGACCGCCCGCCAGCGCAGGCGACCGGCTTTGGGAAAGAGGTACGGCACCCGCACGTCATGCAAGGTCGTGACGACGCGCACTCGCGGCCGCGTGCGGCGCAGCACAACAGGCATCAGGCAGACGTCGCCGAGCAGGTCGAAGGCTGCTGGCTGGTACTGAATGTGGACGATGCCCTCGGGCGGAGCGCGTCGAACGAGCCGGACAAGCGAGCGGGCGTCCCAGCGGCCGACCTCGCGTCGACTGAGCACGTCCGATGGGCAGCTAGCGTTGCCAAGCGCCGCACGCAACCGCTCGGTATAGTCGCCAACACCGCCGACGTCGGGCGGATATTCGCCGCTTACAAAGAGGATCACCGAAGCACGTGCCGCAGCCCGAGAGCAATCACGCCCAAGCGCGCTCGGCGTTCCGAGACGCGTGAGCCAGCAGCGAGCTTGAGACATTCCTCGAGACCGCGGGCCAGGTATTCGAGAGCGAGATAGCCGCGAAACGCCGCGGCCACCCGCGGCCCATGCCACCTGGCGATGTAGCGGAGCTTGCTCGATTGAAACGTCACGTCCCGCGCCGCGAGATCCTGACTCGTGCTCGCGCCTTCGTGGTGCATCACCTCCGACGCGGGCAGGTACACAACTCGCCAGCCCGCCGCGCCGAAGCGGCGGCACCAGTCGACTTCTTCGCTGTACATGAAGAATCGCTCGTCGAACAGTCCGACGTCAGCGGCCGCCGCGGCTCGAACACAGAGGCAGGCGCCCGTCACCCAGTCGACCTCGTGTGGTGCGCCATCGTCTCTGCGATCGCGCATGTAATAGCGATTCACGACGTGGCTGCTGGGCCAGAAGCGTTGCAGTTGGGTGCTCTCGAAAAAGAAGGTCAAGGCCGTAGGAAACCGCCGCACGGACGGCGCGAGTGCGCCGGTCGGATAACGCAGCCGCGGGCTGACAACGCCCACGTCTGAATGCGCATCCAGGTAGTCGACAAGCTGACGCAGCGCGCCCGTTCGCGGCTGTGTATCCGAGTTCAGCACCAGCAGGTGACGCGCCGACGCTGCGCGCAAGGCCTGGTTGTGCGCTGCACCGAAGCCGACATTGCGCGTGTTCCGAATCAGGCTCACCTGAGGAAACTCTGACGCGACCATGTCAGCCGATTCATCACCGGACGCGTTGTCGACGACCGTGACGTCGAGTTTCAGCGAATCACCCTGGGCGAATACAGCCTGCAGACACGTGCGCAGCAGCTCTGGCGTGCGATAGCTCACGATGGAAATCGCCAGGTCGGAGATTAATTGGACGGCTGGCACGCAGGCTGCGCTACAACAAACACGTCTGTCTACGTTGGTCGCACTATCCGCTGAGTTTGGAGGGTCCGTGTGTCGAAGGTGTTCGTCGACGCGCTGCATACCAATACGGACTCGGCACGCTGGCCGTATCTTGACAGACTGATCGATCTCCGCGAGGCTGGCTTGATCGCGCCCGAAGTGTGGCACCTGATCTGCGAGTTGACGCGAGAATACGAGATCGAGCTCGCCGCTGCGCGCGAACGACCGTTATCGTAACGGCGTGGAGTGCCTTCCTCCGCTTGCCCTGACGTACGACGACGTCCTGCTCGTGCCGTGCCGTAGCGCCGTTGCATCGCGGCGGCACGTGGACACGGGTACGCGTCTGACACGCGAGCTGCGGCTGAACATCCCGATCGTTTCGGCCAATATGGACACGGTCACCGAGGCGCGCATGGCGCGGGCGATGGCCCGCGAGGGCGGGATTGGCGTCATTCATCGCTTCATGCCCATCGAGCAGGAGGCGGCCGAGGTTCAGCGGGTCAAGCGACCCGAGGAGGCCATCGGCGGTCGTCAGTTGCACACGATCGCGCCCGGCCGCACGGTCAACGAGGCGATCACCTTGATGGGCCGTCACAATGTCAATAGCCTGCTCGTGGTCGGCTTGGAAGAGCGGCTGCTCGGCATCGTGACCTCGCGCGACGTCCTTTTCGCCGAAAACCTCTCGCAACCCGTAGAGCGCATCATGACCGGCGGCGAGCAGCTCGTAACGGCCCCCGTGGGGACACGTCTCGAGGACGCGCGGCGGATCCTGCATGAACACCGGCTGGAAAAGCTCCCGCTCGTGGACGATACCGGCCATTTACGCGGTCTCATCACGGCGCGCGACGTGTTGCGCCTGAGCGAGCATCCGAACGCCGCCCGCGACGCGCAGGGCCGGCTCGTGGTCGCCGCGGCGATCGGCGCGGTCGGCGACTACATGGAGCGCGCCGAAGCGCTTGTCGCTGCCGAAGTGGACGTGCTGGTGGTCGACATCGCACACGGTCATTCTGAGCATGCGTTGAACGCGACGCGGCGTGTCAAAGAGGCGTTCCCATCTGTTCAGTTGATCGCGGGCAACGTCGCGACAGCGCAGGGCGCGCGCGACATCGCCGCGGCGGGTGCCGACGCGGTGAAGGTCGGCGTCGGGCCTGGCGCGGCGTGCTCCACGCGTGTCGTCGCTGGCGTCGGCGTGCCCCAGTTGACCGCCCTGTTCGATTGTGTCGCGGCGTGTGGCGAGCTCGAGCTGCCGGTCATCGCCGACGGCGGCGTCCGTACGAGCGGCGACCTTACAAAAGCGCTCGCGGCGGGTGCCGAGACGGTCATGATCGGCTCACTGCTGGCCGGCACCGAAGAGAGTCCCGGGCGAACAGTGGTCCGCAACGGCGGCCGCTTCAAGGTGTACCGCGGCATGGCCTCGTCGGGAGCTGCCGAAGCTCGCCGACGCCGCGAAACCTCCGAGGACGTGCTCGACGAGCTCGCGGCGGCCGTCGTGCCGGAAGGTGTCGAAGCGGTGGTTCCGTACCGCGGCTCGGTGTCGGAGGTGCTCTACCAACAGATCGGTGGGCTGCGCAGCGGCATGAGTTACCTGAGCGCACGCTGCCTGGCGGAGCTGCGGGCGCATGCCCGTTTCGTGCGCATGACGGACGCTGGCCGCGCCGAAAGCCGCCCGCACGACCTGACGTTTGTGGAATAAGCCGCCGCGCCGGAGCGTTGCTACACTCGAAGGCCGATGAACGCCAGACCGGCGCCTCGGGCTCGAAACACCAACTCGTCTCCGGAGGCAGCCGCCAACCGCGCTCGATTCGAACAAGAAGCGCTTCAACATCTCGACGCGCTGTACCGCACCGCCCTGCGCATGACGCGCAACCCGTCGGATGCGGAGGACCTGGTACAGGACGCGCTCGTGCGCGCATATCGCTTCTATGATCGGTTCGAGCAGGGCACGAACTTCCGCGCGTGGCTGTTCAAGATTCTGACTAACACTTACATCAACTCTTATCGTCGCAAACAGGGTCGCCCGCAGGAGTCCTCACTCGAAGATACCGAGGACTTCTTCCTTTACAACCAGCTCAGCCAGGACCGCGGCGAGCAGGTTACGGCCGTCGAGGACACGGTGCTGGATCAGCTAGGGGCAGACGCGATTCAGCGCGCCATCGACGAGCTTCCGCCGCAGTTCCGGACGACTGTTCAGATGGCCGATGTCGAAGGCCTGAGTTATGCCGATATCGCCGAAGCAACGGGAGTCGCGAAGGGGACGGTGATGAGCCGCCTGTTCCGCGGCCGTCGCCTGCTGCAGCGAGCGTTGTGGGACCAGGCGCAGGCGGCGGGCTTCACATCCGGCAGCAAGGTCCATCTCGAGCCACAAGACAATGGCGTTGTGGCGCAGCTCGAAGGGGAGGCAACTAAACGGTGATCAACTGTCAGGATTGCGCCAAGGCCCTCAATCCTTATCTGGACCGCGAACTGTCCGATGAAGACATCGTCGAGGTCCGTCGGCACCTCGACGCGTGTGGCGGTTGCCTGCACGTCTTTCAGTTCCAGGAATCGCTGCGACGCCTGGTGCGCGTGCGCTGTCAGGAGCAAGTCGCGCCCGAGTCGCTGCGAAGAAGGATCAGCATGAGCCTGGCCATCGAACAAACGCGCATCGTGCAGCGGCGCGCCCCGCGAGCAGCTTCGCCCGAATAGCGTTCAGCGGGCTGAGGTCGCGTCGCGCACGCGTTGCAGGACCGACTGCAGAATGCGCTCGCGCTGCCTCAAGGCGTCCTTGTAGTCAGCCGTTTCGCTCTTGTAGATCTCCTCACGTACGCCGCTCAGTGACTGTTCCAGGACTGAAGCAAGCGTGGCAACTTCCTGATCGTTGAACTCTAATTGCATCGGCGGTCCGGTTAGAGTCTAGCGGGCGTAAGATCGCGACATGATCACCAAGTTCGGCAGCCTGTACGCCGGGGCGGTGGACCTGGACAACCTCGGCCTGGACGGCACGCCCGTCAACGAGCGCTGGCTTTCTGACGACTACCTGGCCACCGTCTTCGACAAAGCCGAGGCGATCGCACGCCTGATGGACCGCACCGGCTACGACATCTTCTGGCTCGCCGAACATCACTTTCAACGCGAGGGGTACGAGTGCATCCCGAACATCTTGATGTTGGCCGTGCACCTCGCCCACCTGACCGAACGGATCAAATTCGGCTGTGGTTTCAACATCGCCCCGATGTGGCACCCGCTGCGGCTGGCGGAGGATTTCGCGGTTGCCGATTGGCTGACCGGCGGCAGAGTCGTCTTCGGCGTTGGCCGTGGTTACCACACACGCGAGGTGGAAAC
>JAFAPL010000451.1 GCA_019247135.1 Chloroflexota bacterium
ACACGGGCGCGATCCGAACTGGGGTCGCATCTTCTGCGCCGTCGGTTACTCCGGCGCTCGGGTCGACGCGCTCAAGGCGTCCCTCTGGATCGGCGACGTGCAGATCGCTCGCGACGGCGTGAGCGTCGGGGCGTCGGTTGAAGCCGCAAGCGCCCAGATGGCCGGAACGGAAGTGCAGATCCGCGTCGACCTCGGCCTGGGCCAGGCAGCCGCTCGCGCGTGGGGCTGCGACCTGACCGAGGCCTACGTCGTCGAAAACAGCGCGTACACGACCTGAGCCGTGAGCCTCACCGACCTCTCGACCGATCAGAAGACTGACGCGCTCCTTGAAGCGCTGCCATACATCTGTGAGTACGTCGGCAAAACGGTCGTGGTGAAAGTCGGCGGGTCGGTCGGCGACGAGGGTACCGTCCTCGACGACGTCATCTGGCTCAAACGCCTCGGCATCAACCCCGTCATCGTCCACGGGGGCGGCCCGCAGATTTCAGAACGCCTGCAACGTCTGGGGGTCGAGACCCATTTCGTCGAGGGTCGCCGCTACACGGACGCGGCGACGCTGGAAGTCGTCCACGAAGTGCTCATGCGCATCAACGGCGCATTCGTCTCATACCTGAATGGCCGCAGCGTGCCCGCCTGGGGCTGCAATGGCCTGGACGGCCAGATGCTCCAGGCCCGCTTGCGTGACGAGCGCCTCGGCCTGGTCGGCGAGGTCGAAGCCGTCCATCTGCGGCCCATCGAGTCGCTGGTCGAAGAAGGCTACGTCGTGGTGATCGCGCCGCTGGCCGCTGGCCCTGAGGCGCAGCCGCTCAACGTGAACGCAGACACGGTCGCGGGCGAAATCGCACGCGCGCTGAACGCCGACAAATTCGTGCTGTTCACTGACGTGCCCGGCGTCCTCGACAATGCTGGTCGTGTCGCTCCAGAGCTCTCGCGTGCCCAGGTCGAAGAGATGCTCCAGGACGGCACGATCACAGGAGGCATGATCCCCAAGATCCAGGCGTGCTTGCGCGCGCTGGAGACCGTCCCACGCGCACACGTGCTGGACGGTCGAGTGCCCCACGCCTTGATCCGCGAGCTATTCACTCGCGAAGGTGTGGGCACGATGCTAACCACCGACAACCGCGAAGGAGCCACCGCATGACCCTCACGTCCGCACGGCCGAAGTCCAGCGCCGATTGGATCGCCATCGAGCAGGCCACCTTCTTCCCAAACCGTCGGCCGCCGATCGTCCTCGAGCGTGGCCAGGGTTGCCGTGTCTGGGACGTCGAAGGCCGCGAGTACCTCGACATGATCGCTGGCATCGCCGTGGTCTCGCTGGGGCACTGCAGCCCGGTGGTTCAGAAAGCCCTCGCGGAGCAGTCCGCCAGGTTGATCCAGGTCTCCAATCTCTTCTACAGCATTCCCCAGCTCGAGCTCGCCCAGCTGCTCATCTCGCACTCCCATTTTCATCGCGTGTTCTTCGGCAACTCAGGCGCCGAGGCAAATGAGGGCGCGCTGAAGCTCGCGCGCAAGTGGGGCAAGAAGAATCGCAACGGTGCATTCGCGATCGTCACGGCCGAGCACGGCTTTCACGGTCGAACCCTCGCAACCGTGACCGCGACTGGCAAGGACCAGTACATGCAGCCGTTCGCACCGCTGCCCGAGGGCTTTCTGCATGTCCCGTTCAACGACATGGATGCGCTCGAGCGGATCACCGACGAGACCACGACTGCCGTCATGCTCGAAGCTATCCAGGGCGAGAGCGGTGTGCACGTCGCTACCGACAGCTATCTGCGTGACGTCCAGGACTTCTGCAAGGCCAAGAACCTGCTGTTCATTCTGGACGAGGTGCAGACAGGCATCGGCCGCCTCGGCACGCTGTTCGGATATGAGAAATGGGGTGTCAAGCCCGACATCATCACGCTTGCGAAAGGCCTCGGCGGCGGAGTCCCAATCGGGGCCGTGCTGGCCACCGAAGAAGCGGGCGTGTTCGAGCCAGGCGACCACGGGTCGACCTTCGGCGGCAACCCGTTGATGACGCACGTCGGGTTCGCCGTGGTGACCTACATCCTGGAAAACGACGTGCTCGGAAACGTGAACCGCGTGGGTGCGTTCTTGAAGGCCGGCCTCGAGCGCCTTCGCGCGGAGCAACCGCTCATCCAGTCCGTGCGCGGCGAGGGCCTGTTGCTGGCCATGGACCTGACGGCCGAGCGTGCGCCTGACGTGGTCCGCCTCGGGCTCGACGAGGGCATTCTGCTGAATGCAACGGGCCCGACGACGATCCGCCTGGCCCCGCCGTTGACGCTTACCCAGACCGAAGCCGAGGAAGCACTGGACAAAATCAAGCGCAGCCTCGCCCGCCTGGACGCCCCCGAGGTGACCCGCCCCGCAGCAGGCTGAGTCGACCCTTCGGCTCGAGAGAGCGCCAGCCCGCAAGCTCCGCCCGACAACGCCCCTGTGCAGCGTTCTAGCTCGCCGCCAGCTGGTGCTGAAACCCACTTTGTCAACCTTGAGAAGTTGAACCGTCGGCTCGAGACAGCGCCAGCCCGCAAGATCCGCTCGACAACTTCGTCCGCAGCGTTCTAGCTTGCCGGCACGCGAGCTGGCGCTGAAACTCAGCTTGCCAACTTCCAGAAGTTGAACATTCGGCCCGAGAGAGCGCCAGCCCGCAAGCTCCGCTCGACAACGCCGCTGTCTCTGCAAAGTTCTCGCCTGCGCGCACCGCCAGCTGGCGCTGAAACTCAGCTTGTCAACTTCCAGAAGTTGAAGATTCGGCTCGAGACAGCGCCAGCCCGCAGGATCCGCTCGACAACGTACCTGTGCAGCGTTCTAGCTCGCCGCCAGCGCCAGATGGCGCTGAAACTCAGCTTGCCAACTTCCAGAAGTTGAACCTTTGGCTCGAGGCAGCGCCAGCCCGCAAGCTCCGCCCGACAACGCCCCTGTGCAGCGTTCTAGCTCGCCGCCAGCGCCAGCTGGCGCTGAAACTCAGCTTGTCAACTTGCAGAAGTTGACGACTCGGCTCGAAGCAGCGCCAGCCCGCACGATCCGCTCGACAACGCCCCTGTGCAGCGTTCTAGCTCGCGGGCAGCGCCGCCGCCGAAGCGCGTTCGCGGGTGAGTGCAAACCTCGTCTCGTGAAAATCACCGACCCGCGGACGATGCGCAATACTCACGATCGCCGCATTCGGCAAGCGCTGCCCCAATAACTCATAGAGGTGCGCCTCCGCCTCCTCGTCCAGCGCCGCCGTCGCCTCGTCGAGGAACAGCCAATCTGGCTGATGCAGGATCGCCCGCGCGATCGCCAGCCGCTGCTGCTCGCCCGGGCTGAGCTGCATGCTCCAGTTCTGCACATCGTCCAGGCGATCGACGAAGCCTTCCAGGCCGCACTCACGCAGCACCTCGATGATCGCGGCGTCGTCGAACTCCCGAGCGTGCGCCGGATACGTGACCGCCGCGCGCAGCGTCGCGATCGGGATATACGGCCTCTGTGGCAGGAACAGGGTACGCGCCCGCGCCGGCACCTCGACCTTGCCTGATCCGAACGGCCAGATGCCCGCGAGCGCGCGGAACAACGTGCTCTTGCCGGACCCGGTCGGACCCGTGATGAGCAGATGCTGACCCGGAGCGATGTCCAGGTTGGTCTCGGGCACGATCACTCGCCCGTCAGGTAGCGCCAGGCTCAGGTTTGATGCGCGCAAGGCGGTGACGCCATCGGAGACGACCTCGATCCCGCGCGCTCGTGACATCTCGGTCCTGGCGGTGCTCATGGCATCCTGGAAAGTCACCAGACGGTCGACGCTGGCTTTCCACGCCGCGAGCCCCGAGTAGTTCTCGACGAACCAGGACAGCGAGCTCTGCACCTGCCCGAACGCGTCCGCGGTTTGCGTCAGCACACCCAGCGTGATCTCACCCAGAAAGTACCGCGGTGCTGCCACGAGTATCGGGAAGATGTTGGCCAACTGGTCGTAGCCCGCCGTGAGGAACGTCAGGTTCTTGGTGTAGTGCATCAACTGCCACCAGTTGCGACGGATGTTTTCGAAGCGATCGCTGAGCGCGGCGTTTTCCACCGGCTCACCTCGATACAGGGCCACCCCTTCGGCGTTCTCCCGCAAGCGAACCAGACCGAAGCGGAAGTCGGCTTCGAAGCGCTGTTGTTGGAAGTTCAACGGAATCAAAGGCCGACCGATGAGGTGGGTCAGGAGGCTTCCCGCGATGGCGTACGCGATCGCTACCCAGACCATGTAGCCAGGGATCTCCAGGCCGAAGATGGTGATCGCCCCGGAAATCACCCACAAGATGGTGACGAACGACACCAACGTGACCGCCGAAGACAACAACCCCAGCGCCAGGTCAAGGGTGTTCGAGGTGAACAGTCGCAGGTCTTCCGCGATACGTTGGTCGGGGTTGTCGGTTCGTCGGTCGACGACTTCCAGTCGGTAATAGACCTCGTTCCCGAGCCAGTCGTCGAGGTAGCGGTGCGTCATCCACATGCGCCAGCGCATCTGGAGCATGAGGGTCCAGTAGCGGCGGCCGACAGCGGCAAGAATGTACAGCCCGGCGATGACCGAGAACTGCAGCAGAAGCGGCCCAAATGCCTCGAAGTCTTTGTTCTGCAGGGCCTCGAAGAACTGACGGTTCCAGTTGTTGTAGAGGACCGACAGAAGCACGAGCCCCAGCGTCAATAGGACGATCACGCCGAGCAGGACGCGTGCGCGCCACCGCTCCTCAGAGCGCCAATAGGGCCCGGCGAGCCCCCAGGCCCGTTTGATGACGTGGATAGCTTCGGCGAATCGCGCGCGCATGTTTTCGGCTGAACCTTAAGCCGAGCGCACGGTCTCGACAAGATACCGCTGGACGCGCACCGCGCGGTCGTAGCCGCCGCCGTCCTGATGGATCGTTACGCTCGCGTCTGGGTACAGCTGACGTGCGAGGCAGGCGATCGGCTGTGCCTGTTCTTCCTCGTCCAGCTCGACAACCAGTTCGCCGCCGGGCGCAAGCAGCCGCCGTGCGTCCTGCAACAAGCGCTCGATCAATTCCGTCCCGCGTTGCCCGCCGTAGATCGCGACATGCGGCTCATAGTCGCGCACATCACTCGGAAGCTCGCGACCATCCGGCACGTACGGCAGGTTGGCTAGCAGAACGTGTATTGGCCCGCGCAGGCCTTCGACTAAATCCATTTGCGCAAACTCGACGCGCGCCGCACATCCCGCGGCATTCTCGCGCGCTAACGTCAGCGCTTCGTACGACACATCTGTCGCGAGCACCGCAAGCACCGGGCAACCGACACTCAAAGCAACACAGATGGCTACGGCGCCCGAGCCAGTGCCGACTTCGACTACTCGAACCGCCGTTGTGCCGAAGCGACGAACGGCTTCAACCCCGAGATCGACGAGTAGCTCCGTTTCGGGTCTGGGAATGAGCGCCCGACGGTCCACTCGGAACGTCCGCCCATAGAACTCGCGCTCACCGAGCACATAGGCGATTGGCTCGGCCGCCGCGCGCCGCTCGACGACGGCCGCGAAGGCTTGTTCCTGTGCTGGCGTGACCTCGCGCTCGGGATGCGCGAGGAGCGTGACGCGCTCCGAAGACATAGCGTGCGCGAGCAGCAGCTGTGCCTCCAGCCGCGACCCGAGCCGACGCGCGGCATCGTCGATCGCGTCCCCGACGCGCATCACTCGGCTTTTGCTTCTGCTTCGGCCAGCGCGTCCAGCAGCGGGTCGAGCTGGCCCTCCAGGATGCGGTCCAGGTTGTAGAGCGTCAGCCCAATGCGATGGTCGGTGACGCGGTTCTCGCGGTAGTTGTACGTGCGGATTTTGCTGCCGCGCTCGCCTGAGCCGACCTGGATCTTGCGCGCGGAGCCGACCTCTTCCTGCTGTTTGTGTAGCTCCATCTCGAACAGACGCGAGCGCAACACCTCGAGTGCGCGGGCTTTGTTCTTGAGCTGCGACCGCTCGTCCTGACAGGTCACCACCAGTCCGGTGGGCAGATGCGTGAGGCGGACCGCCGAGTCCGTTGTGTTGACGCCCTGACCGCCGTGCCCGCCCGACCGATACACGTCGACGCGCAAGTCCTCATCCCGGATCTGGACGTCAACTTCTTCGGCCCTGGGCAGCACACTGACCGTCGCCGCCGACGTGTGAATGCGGCCCTGCGCCTCAGTCTCGGGCACGCGCTGGACGCGGTGTCCACCACCTTCCCACTTCAAGTGCGAATAGGCGCCGCGCCCGTGGATCTCGAAGATGACTTCCTTGATGCCGCCGAGGTCGGTTTCGCTCGTATTGAGGACTTCGACCTTCCAGCCCTTCAGCTCGGCGTATCGCATGTACATGCGCATCAGGTCGGCCGCCCACAGGTTGGCTTCTTGACCGCCTTCGGCGCCTCGAATCTCGAGGATCACGTCGCGCGTATCGTTCGGATCGCGCGGCCTCAGAAACTCCTGCAGACCGTCGATGATCTCGTCGAGCTGTGGCTCGATGCCTTCGACTTCTTCCTGGGCAAGCGCTCGGAGCTCGTCGTCGGCTCCGTCGCGCAGCAGCTCCTGCGCCTGTTCCAGCTCGGACAAGAGCGCCTGGTAGCGTCCGTACTGCTCGACTACAGGCGCGAGCTCCACCTGCTCGCGGCCGAGGTCGGCCGCGCGTCGCGCATCTTCGAACGTGGTCGGGTCGCTGAGCTCGCGAGCGAGATCCTCCGCGCGCTCGCGTGCATCCTCGAGGCGCTTGACCGCGGCCTCACTGAGTCGCACGCAGCACGTCCACGAGGTTGTCGAGCGGCACCGAGCGCTGTTCGGCGCGGCCGCGAAGGTCTTTCAACGTCACGCTGTTGTCGCGCAGCTCAGACTCGCCGAGGATCAACGCATATCGCGCTCCCGACCGGTCGCCCGCGGCCAGTTGCTTGCCCAGACGCCGATCGCCGAATGCCACATCGCAGGCGATGCCCGCGGCACGCAGTCGCTCGGCAATGAGAAAGGCACGTTGCTTGCCGCCCTCGGGGGCCTGGTAAACGATGTAGGCGGTCAACTGATCGATGCCTCGTGGCATGATCCCCTGGTCGCGCAGCTCGAGGATCACGCGTTCGATTCCACTGGCCCAGCCAACACCTGGCGTCGGCCGACCACCCAACTGCTCGGCCAGGCCGTCGTAGCGTCCGCCCCCTCCGAGCGTGCTCTGTGCGCCGAGGTTGGGCGGCCACACTTCCCAGACCGACCGCGTGTAGTAGTCCAGTCCGCGGACCAGGCGCGGATTGATGGTGAAAGGGATCGCCGCCGTCTCCACGTAGCCGAGCCACGCTTCGAAGTGGGCCCTGCAGTCGCCACAGAGGTGATCGACGCTGCGCGGCGCGCCATCCAGAACGGCCTGACACTCGGGCCGTTTCTCGTCCAGCAGTCGCAGCGGATTCGTCTCGAGGCGGCGCAGGCAATCCTCACACAGGCCTTCGCGATGCTGCTCGAAGTACGCGCGAAGTCGCTCGATGTACTGCGGGCGACAGTTCGCGTCGCCGATGCTGTTGACTTGCAAACTGAGATTGCGCAGCCCGAGATCGGCGTACAGACGCCACTGGAGCGCTACCAGTTCTGCGTCGACGAGCGGATCTTCCTCGCCGAGCGCCTCGAAATCGATCTGGTGAAACTCTCGAAACCGACCCTTTTGCGGCTTGTCGTATCGAAACGTCGAAAGCAGCATGAACACTTTGACGGGCTGGGGGCGGCTGGCCATGCCGCGCTGAAGATACGCGCGCACGATACCGGCGGTTGCTTCCGGCCGTAGCGTCATGCTCTCGCCGCCTTTATCGAGAAACGTGTACATCTCCTTTTCGACGATGTCGGTGCTCGAGCCCACACCGCGCTGGAAGACGGCCGTCTCTTCAAAGGTTGGCGTTCGAATCTCGCCGTAGCCCGCCAGGGCAGCCTGGCGCTGGACCTCGGCCTCCACGAGACGCCAGTAGGGGGCGTCGTCGGGCAGCACATCCTGGGTGCCGCGCGGTGCTTGATACTGAGGGGCGGGCACGATCGACGTGACATGATACGGCGCGCGACTTTTGGCACACCCTGTGCGAGACTGTGGCTTCGGTCATGGCCATTGCCGATCGGCGCGAAGCAGTTGCGCTCGGCCCGCGCGTTCGGGTCCGGCCTTTCACGCGCGCGGACGTCGACCAGTGGCAGGCGTGGCCGGACTACTCGGAGCCGCTGCTAGTCGGTACTAGCCCGCGCCGCATGTCGCCCGACCAGCGCGTGCGCTGGTTCGAGGACATCACCCAGCGCCAGCGGCAGATCCCGTTCGCGGTCGAGGACGAGCAAGGACACATGATCGGCCGCATCTTCCTGCGGCATGTGCGTCGAGAGGAGCAGTCGGCCGTCCTCGGAATCGACCTC
>JAFAPL010000455.1 GCA_019247135.1 Chloroflexota bacterium
CGACCTGACACACTCAAGCTTCTTACGTCAACTTGGCAACACACGCGCGTTCGCGCTGGGCGGCTTCGGCGTGGCCTTCGCCGTTGTGTTGGAAAGCACGGGCAACCCGGCCGTGCAGCAGTTCCTGAACGGGTTTCGCTACGTGCCTAGCTTCAGCGTGGCCGACATCACCCGCGCGAGCGGCACCCTGCCACACCCCAACATCGCGGCCATGTTCCTGGCGCTGGCGATTCCGCTACAGCTCGCATGGCTTGCCTCGACGGTGTCATGGTCAGCCCGGGTCGGACTAGGCCTCGCGCTCGGAGCCTCGCTCGCGGCGGTCGTGCTCACGCTCAGCCGGGCCGGCGTCCTCGTGGTCGCCGTAGAGCTTGCGTTGTTGCTGGCGGCCGGCCTCGGTCGCCGCGCGCCGGCGCTGGTGCGGAGTAGTCTCGCGAGCGCGGTCGCGCTCGTCGTGCTGGTCGGCGGCGCCCTCGTCGCCGAGCCCGACTTGCGCCTGCGGCTGCAGAGCGAAACGCCGCAAGGCTGGTACCGTGCCGCCTACGCGACGCCGCCGACGCTGAGGAGCGCACCTGGCGAGGCCACCCGTGTACCCGTGCGCATCTCGAACACCGGCCAGCGCGGGTGGGCGGCGGCCGGAACTCATCCGTTTGCGCTCAGTTATCACGTGGTCGACGCAGGCTCTGGCGCCCCGGTCAACTACGACGGGGTGCGCACGCCGCTGCCCAGCGACGTCCCGCCGGGCGCGAGCGTCGAGTTGGAGGCGCAGGTGCTCGCGCCGCAAGCGCCGGGGACGTACGTGGTCGAGTGGGACGGAGTCGAGGAGTCCGTTACCTGGTTCAGCTGGGCGGGTGCTCCATCAGCCCAGACCGTGCTGACGGTCGCCGGCACGCTCGCGCCGGCGGCGGTGGCCGCCGAGACCGCGAGCACGCCGCCGCCGCTCGTCGAGACGCCCGCGCCTCCCAGGTTGACCTTGTGGCGCATCGCCCTGCGCATGGCGCGCAATCGACCACTGCTCGGCCAGGGCCCTGACAACTTCCGATGGGTGTACGGGGACTTCGCCGAGCTTTCGACGTGGGACACCGGCGTCCACGCCAACAGTCTCTACTTCGAGCTGCTCGCGGACACCGGCCTGCCTGGCTTGTTCGCCTTCGCGTGGTTCGCCTACGAACTGCTGCGCTTCGCCGCCGGCGCGATCCGGCCTTCAGCGGGCACGTGGATGTGGCGTGTCGCCCTGCTGGTCAGCCTGGTCGCCTGGTTCCTGCACGGACTGGTTGACTACTTTTACGGACCGCTACCGACAAACATGGCATTCTGGCTCATCGCCGCGCTCGCGGTCGCGGCGTCTGCCCGCCCTCAGATCACATCAGCTCATTGAGTTTGAGAAAACATGCGGATCGGCTTCGACGTGACGCCCTTGCGTGCCCGGCACGGTGGCGTCTCGACCTACACGGCGAACTTGCTCAACGAGCTATGCCGTTCGGGGCGAGACGAGGTCGTGCCGATGGACTCGCGCCTGAACAAAACGCTGTGGATGCAGGCGGTCTTGCCCATGCAGCTGCGGCGCCTCTCCACCGACGTCTGCCACTTCACCAACAGCGTGGCGCCGTGGTGGACGCCGTGCCCATGCGTGATCACCATCCACGACATGACGGTGTGGATGTTCCCGAAGTGCCATCCGCGCCGACGGCTGCTCGCGATGCGGCCCATCATCCCCCTCGCGGCCAGGCGCGCCAGCGCCATCATCGCCGTCTCGGCGAGCACGAAGCGGGACCTGATCCGCATCCTGGGCGTCCGCGCCGAGAAGGTGCACGTGGTGTACGAAGCGCCCGCGCCGCATTTCCGCAGGCTGCCCGCGTCGGCCGCGCCGTGGCTGGAGCACGTTCGCGCGCGCTACGGCCTGCCGGAGAAGTTCGTGCTGTATGTGGGCACGATCGAGCCACGCAAGAACCTGCCGCGCCTGCTCCAGGCATTCACGCTTCTGCGAGCGAGCGGCGGGGAAGACTACGGGCTCGTGCTGGTCGGCAATCGCGGCTGGCACGACGCCGAAGTATTTCGCGGCATCGAGCAGCTGGGGCTCGCGGCATGCGTGAGAGTGGTCGGCTTCGCTCCCAGCGACGATCTGGTCGCACTCTATAACCTGGCCGACGTGATGGCGTTTCCCTCGCTGTATGAGGGTTTCGGATTGCCCGTGGTCGAAGCGATGGCCTGCGGCACGCCTGTCGTGACCTCACCGAATGGTTCCCTGGCCGAGGTCGCCGATGCGGCGGCCGAGTTTGTTCGAGCGAGCTCGGTGGAGAGCATCGCCGCCGGGTTGCGGCGGGTGATCTCCGACCCGGATCGACGCGCCGAGCTCCGCGCCGCCGGGCTGACTCGGGCGGCCCAGTTCAGCTGGGACCGGTCCGCGGAGAAGACGCGCCAGGTGTACCGCGACGTCGTCCGCCAGTAGGGCACTCAGATAGATGCTGATTCGAGAGGCCACAGCCGAGGACGCCGCCGCCATCGCTCGCATCTACAACCAGGGCATCGAGGATCGCGTCGCGACGCTCGAAACGGAGCCGCGGACCCCAGACGAGCGTGCGGCATGGCTGGCGGCGCGCGGCCCGAGACACCCGGTGCTCGTCGCGGTCGCCGACGACGGATCCGTGGTCGGCTGGGCGTCGCTGAATCAGTTCAACCCGCGACCGGCGTACGACCACGTCGCGGATTTTTCGGTGTATGTCGCACGCGAGCAGCGCGGCCGTGGCATTGGGGATGCGCTGCTGAGTGCCCTCGAACAGCGGGCACGCGACATCGGCTATCACAAGCTCGTACTGGCGGCCTTCCCCACCAACTCGGGCGGCATGCGGCTGTACCAGCGCCACGGTTTCTCGACGGTTGGCATCTACCACGAGCAGGGCCTGCTCGATGGCAAGTGGGTCGACGTGATCGTGATGGAGAAACTTCTGACCACCACACCGCCGGAGTGATCGGTTTCCGCAAGCCGCCGCGCTCTGTGAGAGTCCGGGTCACCTGGCTGGGGGGCTGGTGATAAGGGTGCTTGTTCGGCGGCACGCGCAGGCACCGACGGCTGAAGCGGCTGGCTGGCCGAGGCGGCGGCGCCAATCGGTGGCTCATCCATCGGGCTGAGGCTCGTGACACTGGCGCCGGTCATGGCTACAATGCCGCGCGGATTACAGGCTCCGAAGGGGGAGGCCCATGTCTCTGTATCTGTATCAGGCAGCCTACACTCCCGAGTCACTCGCGACGCAAATGCGGAACCCGCAGGACCGCTTAGAAGCCGTGAGGCCGGCGATCGAAGCACACGGAGGCAAACTGCTAGGTGGCGGTTTTGCGTTCGGTGAGTACGACGTCATGGTTATGTGCGACATGCCCAGCGACACTGCGATGGCTGCCTTTGCGCTGGCCGTAGGTGCGGGTGGGGCGGTCAGAAATACCAGGACAACGAAGTTACTGAGCGGTCAGGAATACGTCGAAGCGCTGCGCGGCGCGAGCGGCAGCCAGTATCGGCCGGCCAGATAGGCCATTCCGCCGAGCTCATCGTTGGCCTCACTGTTCCGCCTCGGCTCGCTCATCCGCGGCGAGTCCAGCGTGACATTACTGATGAGGCAAAACTCCTGTGGCTGGGTGACTTGTGTCGTGATTCAACTCGACACGCCGTCTCATTGAGATCCAACAACGGGCTCGTGGCTGCCTAGGGCGTCAGTGGCCGTTGCGCGGTCAGGCGCGGCTCAGGCGTGCTCGGCTTCGGGCGAACTGAGGCCCTGGGCGGTAGCCCAGCTCGCGATTTCGGTCCGCGAGCGCAGGCCCAGCTTGCTGCGGATGTTGTCTGCGTGGGTGTCAGCGGTGCGGGGCGTGATCACCAGCCGCTCGGCGATCTCAGCGCTGGTCAGCCCTTGCGCGATCAGCGCGGCCACTTGTCGCTCGCGCCCGCTCAACTGCCCACCCTTGATCTGAGTCGCCGCTGGGCACGCCTCGATGGCGAGCGCCTCAGCAACAGCGTCTTCCAGATGCAGTGTGCGACCAACGCCCCAGAATTCTTCAAAGCGGGCCGGCCCGAGGTGCGCCCGCACGCTCTCAACGACGCGCTCGCGCGCGAGCCGATCAGGCAGCGCTTCGACTTCACCCGTGGCCAAGTGTAAGCCTGCCGCCGCGCCAAGCAGGCAGGCCGCGCGCTCCCATGCCCCGTGCTGTTGGGCCACTCCAGCGAGCCCTTCCAGACACACGGCCACGAGGTGTGAGGAGCGCACCTGAACCAGGCCCTGCAGGGCTGCCTGGAAATGCGCGCGGGCATCCTCCAAGCGCCCCTCCTGCATGGCGACGCGGCCAAGGTTCTGCAGCACGAGCCGCCCTGCGAGGATCGGATCGGGTTGCAAGCGGCTGAGCACCAGAGCCTGCTCAGATACCGTTCGAGCGCCACTCGTGTCGCCCAGCTGGCGCAGTACGCGTCCGAGGTTGCTGAGAATGGTCAGCTCCCAGCCCGAACTGCCGATGGCTCGCGCCAGGGGCAGCGCCTCCTCGAGCCAGCGTCGGGCAACCTCGAACTCGCCCCGATGGAGCGCCACGCTGCTGAGATAGTCCAGCGCTTCGACCACCAGGTGGTGCCAACCCTCTGCTCGTGCGAGAGCGAGTCCGTGCTCGAGCAGCGCCTGGGCACGCTCGTCCTCGCCTTTGGACATGTACAGCAGCCCGGCACCCACGGCTGTCTTGACCCAAGCCAGACTCGCCTGAGCGCCGGCGACCGGGGCTCGCTCGAGCATCACGCCGCACCAGCGCACACCTTCCTCGACGGAGCCGTAGGTCCACCAGAACGCCGCGAGCGGTGCGGTCAACCTCAACCCCGCTTCAGCCGCCTCGGTCGTTCCGCTCTCGAGGTACCAGGCCAGGGCTGCCCGCAGGTTGGCCTGTTCAGGCTCCAGTGCGGCGAAGTGGCGGACCTGTGTGGGGTCCGGCACCAGCCCGCCCACTCGCTGCGCCAACTCCGTGAAGAATCGGGCGTGGCGCTCACGCGTGACCGGGCCCTCGCCACTGGCCGTCAGGCTGTCGAGCGCGTAGTCCCGCACCGGCTCGAGGAGCCGGAAGCGTGGGTCGGCGCCGACCGTATCGGGTTCCCGCAGGACCAGGTTCTTGTCGACCAGTGCTCCCAGGCAGTCGAGAGCATCCGAGTCTGGTCCCGGAGCACAGATTGTCGCGACTGCTTCGATCGTGCAACCACCGACGAAGACCGCGAGCCGCCTGAACATCGCCTGCTCCTCGGCCGTGAGGAGGTCATAGCTCCAGTCGATGGCGGCGCGGACCGTCTGGTGCCGATGCGGGATGTCTCGCGCCCGCGCCGCCAGGTCGAGCCACCCATCCAGGCGGACCAACAGCGCCTCTGGAGGCAGAAGCTTGGTCCGTGCCGCCGCCAACTCGATGGCCAATGGTAGCCCGTCCAGATGCACACAGATTTCTGCCACAGCTCGCGCATTGCTCTCAGTCAAGTCGAATCTGGGGTCAACCAACTGCGCTCGCTGCACGAGCAGCCGCACGGCCGGATTCTCGGCGAGCTGGGCCAGCGTCTCGCCATAACCCAGGTAGGGCAGGGGCAGTGGCGGTACGGGCAGCTCCTGCTCGGCCCGCAGCCGCAGCGGCTCTCGGCTGGTCGCCAGCACCATCAACTCGGGTACTGCATCCAGCAGCTGGCCCACCGCCCGGGCGCCCTCGAGCACCTGCTCGCAGTTGTCCAGCACCAGCAGGGCCGGCTGACCGTGCAGCCGGGCACCCAGGGCTTCGGCCAGCGGAACGCGCGCATCCCAGGCGACCAGGCCGAAGGCATGGGCGATCGCCGTCGGCACCAGGCCGGGCTCGCGCAGCGGCGTCAGGTCCGCCCAGGCCACCTGCAGGTCGGGTAGGTCCGCATTGAGCTCACCAGTCAAAGCCACCGCCAACCGGGTCTTCCCCACGCCGCCTGGACCGGTCAAGGTCAGCAAGCGCGCACCACCGGCCAGCAGCTCACGCGCGAGGGCCCGCTCCCGCTGCCGACCCAGTAGCTGGCCCACCGGCGCGGGCAGGCTGGTGAGCGCTCCAGCCAGTTCCCGAGCCTTTGGGGGCGCGTCGACCTTCCCCAAGACCGCCCCACCTGAGTCGCCCGGCGGCTCCTGTGGACCGGCGGCCATTGGAGCGCTCACCGCAAGCTCCGCGGCGGCGGCGGCGAGGCGCTCGAGGCTTAGCCCCTCGGCTTTGCCCAAGTAGGCGCGCCGGCGGCACCCGCCGACCCAACGGTACGCCTTCCAATAGCGCGCCTCCCGCTCGGGATGCGCCGTGAAGGTGCCCGCGTCGCCGATATAGGTAAATCCCGCGGCCGCATCGAGCCAGGCATACCAGGCCGAGCTGCCCACCTCGAGCGTGCGCTCGGCGCCGCCCTCGGTATACGTCAGGGTGGTGTGGTGGATCACCGGCAAGGGTGAGCGAGCCACAGGGCACGGTAGCACGGGGAGTGGGGACGGTCCAGACGCTGCTCAGCCGGACGCACGGCCCCGTGGCGCCCCTCGGCGGCGCGCTGCTGCTGGGTAGCAGCGTGACCCGCCGGTGCCCAGGGACCGAAGGGTGACACCGGATTGCAGGACTCAGCTGGACCGCCAGGCCCACAAGGTCCGGCTGGGGTCTGGCACTGTCTATCAATTCTTCCCGACGACATCAGCTTCATCTGCCAGGGTCCTGCAGATCCGACAGGGTCAAGTACTAGCTATTCGAAGGCCCGCCTCACGGCTATCCAGTCGGGCAGCTTGGTCCAGCAGTAGCCATCTAAGCATGGGGCGACTCAAGCGCTGGCGCGTCCTCGCCGCTGTTGGCCTGGCCAGGCGGGGTTGAGGACGCTCTGACCGGGCTGGCGGGCGCCACCTCCGGGCGCGCAGCGGAGCACGTCTCCGGCCCGCGCCACCTGGCGGCGATCATGGCCAAGTACCACATCACCGTGTGACGTGTCCCGGCGACAGCTGGGCTGACCAGATCGAGCGGCGGCGCCTACTGGCCGTGGCCGAATCCAATGAAGTTCACACGGAAGCGGCTACGGTCGAACTCGGGCGCCGTTCTCGCACGGCAACTCGAGAACGAGACTGATGAATCAGCGATGTTGAGGTCACGAACAACGAGTATGTCAGCACGCATCAGATGCCGACGGGCGATGTCTGTGGCGGGGGGCTCTCGGCTCGAGTGGTCGCGCGCGTGGGCACGCCGGTTCCGATAGATACGCAGCGGCCCCGTTGACAGGGCGGGGCTCCACGCCTAGTCTGTGCCCGGGGGTTGATTGTCTGACGATCGACAGGCGTCTATGGTTCTGCAGCGCCCCGAGACGCTCACCAACGCCGTCGTTCGCTGCATCAGCGACGCCATCCTGCGCGGCGAGTTTGCTCCTGGGCAGGCGTTGCCGGAAATGCACCTCGCCGATCGCATGGGCACCTCACGCAGTACGGTCCGCGAAGCTTCGCGCACGCTCGCCGAGCAAGGCCTGGTCGAGGTGTACCCACATCGGGGTGTTTTCGTCGCTCAACTCAGCGCTCGTCGAGCGCGCGAGATCTTTACGCTGCGCGCGGAACTCGAGTCATACGCCGTCCGCCTGGCCGTCGAACGCGGGGCTTACACGTCGGATCAGCGACGGGAAAACGAGCGCGCGCTGATGCGACTCGAGGCCGCCGTCGCGGGCGGCGACGACTTCGAGGTCGCCGAGGCCGACATGCGGTTCCACGAAGTTCTGGCGCGCGCCTCCGATCATCGAGTATTGCTCGAAACGCTGGCCGGACTTCGTTTGCGCATGCGTCAGGCCATCGTATTTACCAAACTTCTAGGCTCGGATATTGAAACGGAAACGGTCACCCATCGCCGGATTCTGGAGTCGGTCCACTCCGGCAACGCTCACCTCGCCGCGCGAGCCATCCACGACCACATCACCCAATCTGGCGAACTCCTGGTCGAGAAACTATCCGAAACCGAAGTTGGAGACGCAAAAAGAGGGGGATTGACATGACCACCACCGTGAATCGTCGTGCAGCACTCAAAATGCTGGCAGCAGCTAGCGCACTTGGCCTGTCGACAGCGTGTTCAGCATCGTCTTCGAGCCCACCCGCACCGGCGCCGACCGCCGCGCCCCAGCAGCCCGCGTCCGGCGCTGCAGCGACCACGGCGCCCGCTCCGGCTGCGCCCACAACCGCTCCGGCCGCCAGCGGCGGGACTACAGAGATCGTGCACTGGAGCTGGCTGACTGCCTCGGATGGCGAGGTGTGGCAGCAGATGATCGACAGCTTCAACGCTGCGAACAAGAATCTCCACATTTCGCTGGAAGTGGTGCCCGACGACCAGTACGGCACCAAAGTGCTGTCAGCGGCCGCGACTGGCAATGCACCGGACTTTGGCTGGGGTACTGCCGGACTCCGCGCGGACTGGGTCAAGAAGGGCGTCGTCGTACCCATCGACGACATCGTCAAGCAGGTTGGTCTCGACCTGACCGACTTCAACGACCTGCCGCTGCAGCGTGCCCAATACGGCGGCAAACTGGCCATGGTGCCGATGGATATCATGTGCTTGCAGGTTGAGCTCAATGTGGACCACGCTCAGGCGGCGGGGCTCGACCCAAACAATCCGCCCCAGGACGGCGACACACTCCTGAGTTGGGCAGACAAGCTCACCCAGCGGTCCGGTGACACCGTCACTCGATCCGGCTGGCTCATGACGGGTTCAGGCGTGCAATCGACCGTTGTGTGGGGTCTGGTCGCGAATCAGATGGGATTCAAACGAGCCAGCGACGATCTCAAGCAAGCAGCGGTGAATCCGGACGCTGGCAAACAGGCGGCGCAGTGGGTGCTCGACCTGTTCGACAAACGGAAGGTCTCCACCCGCGATGTGAGCGATCGCTACAAGGCGTTCGGCACGGGCGACGCATCGATGTTTCTGACCGGCCCGTGGACGCTGAACGGCTACGTCCAACAAGGCTTGAACTTCATCACATTCCAGTTGCCCAAGATTGGCAACGACCGTACAACGTACTTCGAGATGGGCGGACTGGAAATGTACGTCCAGAAGGACAAGGGGCGAATGGAGGCGACCGCTCAGGCGATCAAGTGGCTGTCCGACAACAGCTTCCTGTGGACTACGAAAGGCCGCGGAGGCTCGCCTCGGAAGTCGATCCTCGCGCGTCCGGACTACAAGGACGCCGGCCATCCATGGAAAGTGCGCGGAGCGTTCATCGATGGGCTCCCGAACGCTGTCGTTGGTGAGATACCGGTCAGCGCCGGCGACGATTTCACTATCTACACTGGCGCTGGCTTCGCATCGAAGACGATGGATGCGGTGTGGGCTGGCCAGAGCTCGATCGATCAGGCGATTGAAACGCTGGCGAAAAAGTGGCAGGAGGATCTGAACGCGGGGTAAGCGATGGACGTCGCAGCACGACCGCCGCTGAGCGGTTCACGCACTCCAGCCCTCGCGCGGTTACGGCGGGCAACCTGGAAGGGCGAGCGCATCGAATGGAGCGGGTACGTCTTTCTGCTGCCTTTCTTCGTTCCGTTCCTTGTCTTGACGGTCGGGGCAATCATTTTCGGCACGTTCGTCAGCTTTACCGATTGGGGAATCGTTGGCGACCCGAACTGGGTCGGCCTGGACAACTACGTCAAAGCGCTGTCGGATCCATGGGTACCGAAGATCTGGGGCAACACCCTCAAATACGGGTTGTTCGTCGCTCCAACCACGACCCTGGTCGCCCTTGGCTTCGCGCTGTACGTCAACCAGCGCTGGCCCGGACGAACGCTCGCGCGAACGGTCTTCTATGCGCCGAATGTCGTCTCGGTGACCGTCATTGGCCTGGTCTGGGTGTGGATGCTCGACACCCAGTTCGGCCTGGTGAATCAGTATCTCGGTGTCTTCGGTGTTCCCAATATTCCGTGGCTGACGAATCCGAGCTGGGCGCTGTTCGGAGTCGGCATCGCGTCCATCTGGTGGGACGCTGGTTTTGCAATGGTGGTTCTCCTGGCCGGACTGCAGGATATTCCGCAAGAGCTCCGCGAGGCTGCCGCGATTGACGGCGCCAATCGTCTGGGGGTCTTCTGGTACGTGGTCCTGCCACTGCTGCGCCCCGCGCTCAGTCTGGTAATTACGCTACAAGTGATCAATACACTCCGCGTGTTCAGTCAGATCTACATCATGACCAACGGCGGCCCGGCCGGGGCGTCAGCGTCCGTCATTCAGTACGTCTATGAAATTGGCTTCAGCAAGTATCAACTAGGATACGCCGCTTCGCTGTCGCTCATGCTGTTCGCCACGATACTCGTCGTCACATTCGTCGAGCTGCGTGTGTTCCGGGAGCGCTCGTGGTAGTACGCGTGTTGCCGCGGCGGGGACTCGAGCGTCGCCCGTCGTGGCCCGTCGTCCTCATGTGGCTTGTCGGACTTGCTGTCGCGGTCGCGTGGGCAGCTCCGTTCATCTGGATGATCTCGACCTCCATCAAACCGGCCGGTGAAGTCATGACGCGCCAGGTGGAGTGGCTGCCGCGTCATGTGACATTCGACAACTATGCGAAAGTCCTGGAAAAGCCGGTGGTGCGTTGGCTGTTCAACAGCCTGGTCGTGTCCACGACATCGACGGCGGCCAGCCTGTTGACGGGAGCCATGGCCGGATATGCATTGGCCAGGATGCATTTTCCTGGCCGCAACATTTTCTTCTTCCTCGTGCTGGCCGCGCTGATGATCCCAACAGAAATGACTATCGTCCCGCTGTTCATCGGGGCACTCCGCGCCGGAATCGTAAACAACTACATCGCACTCGTTCTGCCCTCGCTGGCCAGCGTGCTGAGCGTCTACCTGTTCCGCCAGTTCTTCCTCACCCTTCCACGCGAGCTAGAGGACGCCGCCTTCATCGACGGCGCCGGGCGATTCCGCACATTCTTCCTGGTAGCGCTGCCGCTGGCGAAGCCGGCGGTCGTCGCAGGCGCGATCTTGCTGTTCACCACGTACTGGAACGCGTTCTTGTGGCCCCTACTCATCGCCTTCAAGGACGAGATGAAAACGCTGCCGGTTGGCATGGCCGCGTTCGCGCCGATCACCGGGCAGCAGACTCAGATCCAGGGCTTTGCACCAGCCATGGCAGCAATGACAATTCTGACGCTGCCCAGCCTGGTGGTGTTTCTCATTCTGCAGCGCCACTTTATCGAAGGCGTCACCAGCGCCGGTCTCAAAGGCTGATCAGTCAAGGAGCGTCGATGTATCGCATTGTCGATTTGCAGCGTGTGCACATGTACAGCGACCCCGACAATTTCTGTGCGGAAGTGTCGATGGCTAATCTGGGCAATGGCGAGCTGGTCGGGCTATTTGCCCAGAATCGGGGCTTGTTCCACACCGATACTGGCACGCTGCTACTGGTCCGCTCATGTGACAACGGTTTGACCTGGGATCACGACTCCGCGGTGACTGTCCTGCGGGAAGAAGAGGACGCTGGCTGGAACATTGGCGCCATCGTCCGCTTGTCCGACGGAACCCTGCTCGTGCATGCCAATCGCTGGCGTTATCTCGACCACGGGCGCATTGACCGCAGGGGAATTTCGGAAATTGACGGGGTGTGGCTAACCCGTTCGACCGACAAGGGACTGACGTGGAGCGCGCCCACGCGGGTTAATTTCGCGCCGATGCGCAACGCGCGCGTGCGCGACGCCATCGTGGAGCTGCCGAACGGCGATTTGCTGATGCCGCTGCACGGATTTCGCTACCAGCGCACGCTGCCCGACATCTCCAGCTCCGAGCGCGAACGATCGTTCGTGCTCTGGTCACCCGATCAAGGCAGGCGCTGGCATTACTACGGGACAATGGCGTACGACCCGGCGGAGATCATTCACTATCACGAGCCGGGTCTTGTCCGTCTGCGCGATGGTCGGCTGTTGGCGTTGATGCGCACGCAACGTTGGCCCTCACCGTCGGATCCCGGCGAGCAGATGGGTCCACCCAGCGGCTACATCTTTACGGCCGTCTCGGAAGATGACGGGATGTCGTGGAGCTGGCCGAAGAACACCCGGCTGTGGGGCTATCCCGTTGACGGGATCACGCTCCAGGACGGCTCCGTGCTCGCCGCCTATAGCTACCGCACCAAACCCATGGGCGTCCGTATTGCGATCTCGCCCGATGCGGAGCGCTGGTGCGAGGAGGACGTGTTCACGCTGGCGGAGTATGACCCGCGTACCGTGCGTCCATCCTTTCCGACGTGGGAGGGCGAGCCGTTCGACTCGATCGTGCAGCGCGGAATGCTGTGGCATACCGGTTATCCGAGCTCGATCCTGCTCGACGGCGGGCGCGTCTTTACCGGCTACCACCTCTTCAACGAGCAGGGCAGGCAATACGTGGAAGGAGCGATCTATGGCGTCGAACGCGACGACTGAGTTTCGCGTTCGCACGTATCAACCGTCGGATTTTTCCGCGCTCTATGCGCTGCTCAGTCGCTCTGGGCGGCTGATGACGCAAAGCGGGTTGCGCGAACATCTCGAGTCGCCGATGTTGCAGGCGGTGTATGTCATTGATGGCGAGGGCCTGTCAGGCGTGCGCGATGTGCGCGTGACCGGCCGCGGCGACGAAGCGGATCCGATCTTCGAGTCTTCTGGAGCGCTTGCCGAAAGCGCGCCCACGGCTGCATTCGATGCGCTGCTCGAAGCGGCGCTCGCGTGTGCCGCGGATGTCGTTCGCAACCGTGGCGCCTCGCGCGGTGTGTTGCAGACCCGCTGTAGCGTCGTCGATTGGAAAACGCAAGCGGACCTGGAACGCAACAGGCTCGTGCGGGTGCGCGAGCTCTGGACGATCGTCCGCCCGACCCTGGAGGATATTCCGGAGCCACGCGTCGCATCGGGCATCGAGCTCCGTCCGTACCGCATGGGAGACGAAGCAGCATGGGTCGAGGCTTTCAACGAAGCTTTTGCGGACCATTTCGGCGGCTGGATGGGGATGCCCTTACCCGTCTGGCACCGCTACGTTGCGAGTCCGGTATTCAAGCCGGATATATCGCTGGTCGCCTGGGACGGCGAACGCATCGCGGGCTTCGGTCATTTTCGGATTGACGATGAGCTCAATCAACTGCGCAAGCAGCAAGTGGGCACCATGCGGTACATCGGAGTGCGGCCGGCGTGGCGGCGGCTCGGGCTTGCGCGGGCGTTGACGCGGGCCGGGCTGCTCGGTCTGCGGCGCCACGGTATGCAGGCGTGCGTATCTGGCGTGGATGGCACGAATGTGACTGGCGCGCACCTGCTGTACCTGCAAGAAGGATTCGAGGTGAGCGACCGCGAGTACCTGTACCGCATGACGCTCACGAACCCGCCCGGCGGAACGCACGTCG
>JAFAPL010000463.1 GCA_019247135.1 Chloroflexota bacterium
TTCCCCGCGATTGGGAAACTTGGCTACGCCATCTTCGCGGCCAGCCGCCTCGGCACGCTGAGTGAGCTTCGACCCAATATCTCGGAGTACCGACGTGCCTACACGGACAATGGTCACTCGGGCGAGGGCCAGGTCTTCTTGCGCGTACCCGTCTACGTCGCGGCGGCCGAGGACGCGGCTCGCACTGAGCCTGCCGAGAGCATCATCAAGTTCTACAGGCAACTCGGCGAACAGCTCGAAGCATCGGCCGCAGAGCCGGGAGCTCGGCCCGAAGAGAACCGTCTCGCGCGCGGCAAACGCCTCAAGGCGATCTCGTTCGACGAGGTGATCCGCGACAAGGCGATCGTCGGCACGCCCGCGCAGGTCGCGGCGCGCCTTCGGGCGCTGCGTGATGAGCTCGGATTGAGTGGGATCCTGGCCGAGATGAACTGCGGAGGCCAGATCCCGCGCGAGCGCGTGCTCGAGTCGCTGCGGCTCATGTGTGAAGACGTGATGCCGGAGTTTCACACTGCTGCTTGACTGGAGTTCGTGGGCACGGTCTCTGACTGCGGCGAGCACTCCGCGGGCTGCCGCTGCTGCACCCAGGTTGTTCAACCTTGAAAATTGATTTGCTCTGGCTACTGAAGCGGCAGCCCGGATGACGACCCTGGTGGGACGCGGGCCAGCGCGCAGAGCTTCAAACGCCAGATGTATGGGCCTACGAAACTGCCCGCAGTCGCGGCGCGGTAGCTTCCTGCTCGACGGCATGCCGGAACTCGGCCCGAAACTGCTCCGGCGTCAACCCCACCACACCGGCCAGTGACGCGAGCGTCGACGGACTCTCCAGATCCGCGCGGTTCAACCGCACCATGTATTGCCGCGCGATGCGGTAATGCTCTGATTCGACGTCGACGACGCGGACCCGTGTCCGACCCGTCTGCGGATCGAGCATCTGAGAAAACGGCAGCGGGTCGAAGCGCCCGTTGACCAGCGTGACCATAGCGTCGCTGCCGCCTTCGAGCAGGTATTCCGCGCCGCAAAAGCCCAGATCACGCGTGTACTCCATGTCCAGGGGAATCGGGTCGGCGCAGCGCAGCTCATAACCAATCTGTTTGGTGACCAGGGTTGTCTCCACCCGCAGCCCCGACAGGCGCGCATGCAAGCGCTCCTTGAGGATGTCGCCCAGGTTGACTTCCGACAACCGCGGGTGACCGTGGTCGTCACGCTCGATCGTGCCGAGCGATTCGAGGTCCTCGGGCGCAAGATGCTCGATCAGGCCTTCGGCCAGAAGGGCGGTGCCGTGCTCGTGCCCGTGACTGCGGCGCTTGATGACCGCGCCGGCGAGCACGTCCACGATCTGCGCGAGCTTGATCGGGCGGGATCCAAACTCCTCGGGAATGACGCTCAACGTCGCGCCGGCGGCCTTGCCGATGCCCAGCGCGAGGTGGCCGGCGGTCCTGCCCATCGCGACGATGAGGTACCAACGCGTGGTCGTCTGAGCGTCGACCATCAGATTCTTGACGAGCTCGGTGCCGACATGACGAGCCGTCTGGAACCCGAAGGTCGAGATGCCGTACGGCAGGTCCAGGTCGTTGTCGATCGTTTTCGGCACGTGCACCACCTGGAGCCGGCCGGCGGCATGCCTGGCCAGCGTCATAGCCGAGTAAGCCGTGTCGTCTCCGCCGATCGTCAGCAGCTTGTCCACTCCGAGCCGCTCGAGCGTGGCAATCGTCGCTTCGAGGTCTTCGGTTCGTCGCGTCGGATTGGCCCGCGAGGTCCCGAGATAGGATCCGCCAGCGAAGTGGATGCGACTGACGCTCTCGATCGAGAGCTGAACCGTGTGGTTGGTGTCGGCCTGCATCAGCCACTTGAACCCGTCGCGAATGCCGAGCACGCGGGAGCCGGCCAGGTTGGCACGGATGGTGGCCGCCGCGATCACGCTGTTGATGCCCGGTGCAGGACCGCCACCACACAGGATTGCCAGCTGCCCATCCGCCATACCCCGGAGCATACGGCTTGGGGCCAACTGACCTGCTCGTAAGGAGAAGTACCGACGACCCTGGCCACCTGTCCAGGTGCTGAACCCGCCTAGTGGCGGATTCGCCGGGGCGTGTCCTGGCGCATGCTACCGACATGACGAATGCACCCCTGACGATCGTCGGGCGCTCGTCGGCGGGCCAGCCGCGAACGCCTAGCATGGCTCGCACTCACCCGGACCGTGACGCCGCGTACCGGCGCCTCGTGGTCACGGCCCTTGGGCTCGACGTCGCCACTCTGGCTGCCGAGCTGCAAAACAGGCGCCTGCGGGGGGAAGTCGCGCAAGCGGCGTAATCCCTTCCATCGGCAATACGCCGGCGCGCGACGGGCGCCCAGTTACCCTGGGCGGCATGCCCGTCGCCGCTGCATCTCTGGCTCGTTCGCTCAAGGCTCTCGTCTTCGACGTCTTCGGTACCTGCACTGACTGGCGCGGTTCGGTCATTCGCGCCGGTCAGGCTGCCCGCTCGGGAGCCGACTGGTCCGTCATCGCCGACCAGTGGCGTCGAGAGGGCTACATCGACGCTATCCGACGTATTCGCTCAGGCGAGATCCCATACGCCAGCAGCGACGTCTTGTTCCGTCGCAAGCTCGACGAGCTCAACGTCCAGCACCGCCTCGGGCTGTCCGAAGAAGAAGCAGCTGAGCTCGCCAGGGCCTGGCGCCGCCTCGATCCGTGGCCGGACACGGTCGAGGGGCTCGCGCGTTTGAAGGAAAAGTTCGTCATCTCGCCTCTCTCGAACGGCACCTTTGCCACATTGACGAGCATGGCGAAGTCGGCGGGCATGCCCTGGGACTGCATCATTTCGACTGAGCTGCGCAACACGTTCAAGCCGGAGCGCGAAGCGTATCTTCTCGCTCCAACGTTGCTCGATGTGCGGCCGGAGGAAGTCATGCTGGTGGCCGCGCACTCCAGCGATCTTCGCGGTGCGCTGGCGGCTGGCTTGCACACTGCCCTCGTACGTCGCCCATTGGAGTGGGGACCGGACGGTTCGCCACCCGAACCGGCCGACCCGGACTTCGACCTCGTTGCGACTGATTTCCTCGATCTCCACCGGCAACTCAGCGTCGCATAGCGGCTGATACGTCGCGCCACCGGGGTAGCATCGGCACCACTAGCCATGCAGACACAGGCCACTGTTCGGCTTCCCTCGCTGGAAGCTGCCTTCGACGTCACCTGGGAAGACGTCGAGTATCGCCACGACGGCCAGCAAGGTTGGCTCGCCCGCATCTATCAGCCGCGTGGAAACGGACCGTTTCCGGCCCTGATTGAAGTTCATGGTGGCGCCTGGAATACGAACGACCGCACTCAGAACGCCCCGCTGGCCACGGCGCTCGCCGAGAGCGGTGTCGTCGTCGCGTCTGTCGATTTTCGTCTCGGCACGCAAGCGCCGTACCCCGCCTCAATCGCGGATATCAACTACGCCACGCGGTGGCTCAAAGGCAATGCAAGGAACTTCAACGCTGATGGCTCGGCGCTCGGTGGACTGGGGTTGTCGAGCGGCGGCCACATGATCGTGCTCAGCGCGATGCGGCCGCGCGACCCGCGCTACATGGCGCTGGCGCTCTCGGAGGAGGTCGATGCGAGCCTGGCGTACGTGATGAGCGGCTGGGGTGTGCTGGCGCCGCACGCGAGATATCTGCACGCGCGATCGCAAGACAAAACGGAGCTCCTCGCATCGCACGAGCGGTATTTCGGCGACGAAGCGACGATGCAGGAAGCCGACACTCAGTTGATCCTCGAGCGTGGCGAAAAGATCGAGCTGCCACCGGTTTTGCTGTTCCAGGGCGCCGACGACGACGTGCTCTCACCGCGCACCGCCGAGCGCTTTGTGGAGTCCTACGGCAAAGCGGGCGGGATTATCGAGCTGGCGATGTTCCCGAAGGCCGGCCACGGGTACTCGCGGGAAGGCGGCCCCAATGCGCTGCGGACAGTCGATGCACTGCGCAGCTTCATGGCACGCCAGCTACACGCGATCGCCCGGGGCTACTGATAACCGCCCGCCCGCAGCTGCAGC
>JAFAPL010000474.1 GCA_019247135.1 Chloroflexota bacterium
GGTTTGGTCAGGTAGTCATCCGCCCCGAGGTCCAGTGCAATGACCTTGTCCCGCTCCGTTTCACGTGCCGAGAGCACAACGATGGGAGTACCGGATCCCTCGCGGATCGCCCGCAGCACAGCCAGGCCGTCCATGTCCGGCAGCCCGAGATCGAGCAGCACCAGGTCGGGCCGCACACGGCTGTACATCTCGAGTGCATCGACGCCCGTAGCTGCGGTTTCGACCCGATAGTCGTGGTGCCTCGAATTCGTCTGAACAGCGTGAAGAATGCCCGGCTCGTCGTCGACGACCAGGACGCGTGCGCCGCTCGAGTGGCTCACGCCGTCGCCGTCCCGTCGAGCGCTACCTCGGCCGGTACCGCGCTCAACGGCAAGGTGAAAGAAAATCGCGCGCCGCCGCCGGCTCGATTCTCAACCCACACGCGGCCGCCGTGCGCCTCGACCAACCCTTTGACGATTGCCAACCCGAGGCCGAGGCCTTTTGGTTGTGGGCGCCCATTGGGGACCCGGTAAAAGGGCTCAAACAGGTGGGGCGTGGCCTGCGGCGGAATGCCCGGTCCACGGTCCTCGACCGCCACGCTAACTTCGCCATGGCTGGTGCTTACCGTTAGCAGGATCTCCGTGTCGAGCGGCGCATATTTCGTGGCGTTCTCAATGAGGTTGTAGATCACCTCGCCAATCTCGACCGGGTCGAACCACATCGGTGGGAGGTCGTGCGGCACGGACAGCCGCAAGCGATGTGAACTGGTGACCGTCGCCAGGCGCTCGACGGTGTCCTCGATCACCGCGTCGAGCGCCTGCCAGCTCTTCTCCGGCTTCAGGCTGCCGCCCTCGATGCGCGACAGGTCGAGCAGGTTGCCGACCAGGTGATTGAGGCGGTCGGCTTCCTCCTCGATCGCCTGAGCGAAGCTCTGGCGTTCCTCGTCTGTCCATGCAACGTCCCGCTGACGCAGGCTGCCCGCCGAGGCCATGATCGTCGCCAGCGGTGTACGGAGGTCATGTGAAACCGCGCTCAGCAGCGCGGCGCGCAACTGATCGGTACGGCGGAGGATCTCGGCTTCGGTGGCTTCCTGGCGCAACCGAGCGCGTTCTTGCGCCAGGCCGATCTGCGCCGCGGCGGCCGACACGAGCCTGTCTTCGGCGGCATCGAACTCATCGGGGCTGCCCACCAGGAGCAGCGCGCCAATACGTTTGTCGCTGACACGAACTGGGACGACGTGTACGTCCTGGTGAGCAGATTGCGGTCGCCTCGGCTGGACGATGCGCACCCAGCGCCCGGGCGCGGCGTGGTCGTTCGTGGATGTGATCGGGCCGGAATGGAGCACCCGCGCGGAGGCGCGCGCATCGCGGACGCCGGCGAGCGCGGCGGCCTCGCCAGCTGAAACCCAACTGGCGCCGCCATCAGGCTGCCACAGCTCAATGCCGATTGCCTTCAGTTGCAGCTCGCGCCTGAGACGCTCGGCCACACCTTCCAGGGCGTGCTCGGGCTCGCCTTCGCTCAGCAGCCGTACCACGTCGTACAGCACGACAGCCTCACGCTCGCGCTGCTGCGCCTCTCGGGCTCGTTCGCGCTGGTCGGCCGCTAGCTGGCCCGTGACACTGGCTGTGAGCAGGAAAAAGAGCAGCGATACCCATTCTCCAGGATCGGAGACGGTCAGCTGGTGAACCGGCTGCACGAAGAACCAGTCGAAGATCAGGAACGCGGTGACCGAGGCGAAGATTGCCGGGCCGCGGCCGAACCCGATTGCGGCCGCCATCACCGCCAGCAGGTACAGCATCGAGACGTTGGCCAGGTTCACCTGGCCAAGCACGAAACCGATGAACAGGCTGACGAGCGTCACACCGCCCAGGGCCGCGGCGTAGCCCATCACCCACCGGCGCCACGCGGCCGCAAGTGCTGACCAACGTACATACGTGGGCCTCACGGCGCGAGTATCCCACCTCCCAGGTCAACAGCAAGTCAACGAGCGGAACCGCACGGTCACAGAAGTCTCAACACGCATGGGTGCAGAAACTCCAATCAGATCCTTTGAGAAAACGTTGAGAACTCCAGCGCGACCTTTGACCTCGTTGTGAGGGGTCCGGCGCGATACTTCACTCAGCCCTGCAGCCGAACATCAGCTGATGACCAGCCTGCCTGTGGAAACCACCCAGCCATGCGCCAGGGTTGCGCAATTTCGACGCGTGTTGGTCGTCGAGGACGAAGCCATACTGCGCAGCGTGGTGGCTCGCAATCTGACGGGCCGCGGAATCCAGGTCTACGAGGCGGGCACCGGGACCGAGGCCGTCCAGGCCGTACTCAGCCAATCGCCCGATCTGATGCTCCTCGACATCAATCTGCCGGACCAGACGGGCTGGGACGTGTTGCGAGAATTGAAACGACGCGGCAACGAGGTGCCGACGATCGTGCTGTCGGCGGTACGGGTCGGTCAGAGCCGCATGGACGAGTTTCACCCACTCGCCTACTTGCCGAAGCCGTTTCCTATCGAGGCGCTGCTGCGGCTGGTGCTCCGCGATCGCGCGCCTGACGGCGACGTCGACGTCGAATAGCGCTGCCCCTTCGCGCCGATATGCCATTGGACCTCGCGGGATCGCGTCACGTGACGGACGGATTTCAGACGAATTCCGCGCCATACTGGTGAATCAACTCGCCCAGCGGGCGCGCGGGCGGCCCGTGATCTGCTCGAGAGTGTCGGTCGTCCGCCGTACACTACGTGCGCGTGAGCGAGTACGACCTGGTGGTCGTGGGCGCCGGTCTCGCTGGCTTGACAGCGGGCATGTACGCGGCGCGCTTTGGACTCAAGACACTGATCCTCGAACAGATGGCCGCGGGCGGCCAGGTGCTGAACGTCGAGAAGATCGAGAACTATCCCGGGTTCCCGCAGGGCATCTCTGGCTTCGATCTCGGCCCGCTGGTGCAGGAACAAGCTGAAGCGGCAGGCGCCGAGTTCGCAATGCACACTGCGTCGGCTCTCGCGGTCAACGGCAACGAGCGCACCGTGCACTGTGACGGCGAGGACTATTCGGCGTCGGCCGTTGTCATCGCCACGGGCTCGTCTTTTCGAACGCTCGGTATTCCGGGTGAAGCCGAGTTCGTTGGTCGAGGCGTGTCCCACTGCGCCTCGTGCGACGCGCCGTTCTTCATCGGCAAAGACGTGTGCGTCATCGGCGGCGGTGATTCTGCTCTCGACGAGGCCGCGGTCCTGGCACA
>JAFAPL010000476.1 GCA_019247135.1 Chloroflexota bacterium
CGCCGTCAGTGGCGGGAGCAAGCGCCGGGCAGCCCAGCCCCAGCGTATTCGGGAAGTACGCCGTGCGGCCGTGGTCGATCTGGTCACGGTGGAAGCCGTCACGCTGATTGTTGCGGACGCGTGCCACGGACTTGTTGATGGGGATCTCGTGGAAGTTCGGTCCGCCGAGGCGCAACAGCTGCGTATCCAGGTACGAAAACAGACGACCCTGCAACAATGGATCGTCCGTCACGTCGATGCCAGGCACCAGGTTACCGAGATGGAAGGCGACCTGCTCCGTTTCGGCGAAGAAGTTCTCCGGATTGCGATTCAGCGTCATCTTGCCGATGCGACGAACCGGTATCAACTCCTCTGGCCAGAGCTTGGTCGCATCGAGAATGTCGAATGGGAACTTGTGCTCGTCCTCCTCGTTCAACACCTGGATACCCAGCTCGTACTCTGGGTAGTCCCCCTGCTGGATGGCTTCCCACAGGTCCCGCCGATGATAGTCGGGGTCTTTGCCGGCGAGCTGCTGGGCTTCGTCCCACACGAGCGAGTGCACTCCGAGCAGCGGCTTCCAATGGAATTTGACGAAGTGCGACTTCGCTTGTGCGTTGATCAGGCGGAAGGTGTGCACGCCGAAGCCTTCCATCATCCGGAAGCTGCGCGGAATCGCCCGGTCGGAGAGGGCCCACATGATCATATGGATGCTCTCCGGCATCAGGCAGATGAAATCCCAGAACGTGTCGTGGGCGGTTGCGGCCTGGGGTATCTCGTGATGCGGCTCCGGTTTACCCGCGTGGATAATGTCTGGAAATTTGATGGCGTCCTGGATGAAAAAGACCGGCATGTTGTTGCCAACCAGGTCGAACACGCCTTCCTCGGTGTAGAACTTGGTCGCAAAGCCGCGCACGTCGCGTACGGTGTCGGCTGACCCGCGCGAGCCGAGCACCGTCGAGAAGCGCACGAACACGGGCGTCTTCGTGGCCGGGTTTTGCAAAAAGGCCGCGGACGACAGTTCCGCCATCGATTCGTACACCTGAAAATAGCCATGCGCGCCGGAGCCACGCGCGTGCACGACCCGCTCCGGGATGCGCTCGTGGTCGAAATGCGTGATCTTCTCACGGAAGTGAAAATCTTCCATGAGGGTGGGTCCGCGCTCACCGGCTTTCAGCGAGTCGTCCGTGTGCGGAATGCGCACACCTTGATTCGTCGTCAGGAACTCATCTTCTGGGCGAGCCTGATAGATGTGTAGCTGCGCTTCCTTTTCCAGGCCATCGGGCGCAACACCGTCGCGTCGCGCGCCGTCGGATGCGTCGCGTGCCATAAAAACTATTTCCTCCTGGCGCGGCTGACTGGTGACGCCGCGGCCGGCTGGTCCGCTTTCGAAAGGGCCCGCTCCATGTCAACGCCCACCGCTTCCAGACGCTCCGAATCCCACGTCTGCTCGATGCGTCCGAAGATCTGGCCTTCCTCATCCATGACGTGCTTGTTCAGGGCGGCTGTGACCTGACCGACAGCCATACGCCAGTCGGGGCTACCCTTCGCGAGCTTGTCGACCTGGGCGATGAGTTCCTTGACGAGCGCAACGTCGGAGTCGTGACGGATCAGCCAGTCACCCAACGGGGTACCGGCACCGTGCTCTTCCGACAGCGGGGCATAGACAAACTCATCTTCGAGTTGCTCGTGCAGTTGCAGAACCGGCTGCAGGGCGCGCCATTGCTGTTCTGCCCGAGCCGAGTCCTGGGTACCGAGGATGACCTTGAGCTGCAGCTTTGCGTCCGAGTGCATCGCTCGCAGGAGCCGTGTAGCGTGCATTGGGGTGTGTCTCCGATCGGTGGACGGGTGGCAGGGCAAGACACGTGCCACGTGACGCCGCAGAATTCCGCACGGGACGCCGACCCGCGGAGCTCATCCGCACGGCCATCGAAGAATTCCTGCGCGGCCAGCACCAGCCTGTTCCTCGCTCGATCGGCGCTGGCGAGGACGTCGAAGTTGCCGCGCGTGACAGTGAAGACTGGCTGCGCAGGCAGTGGCGCCGAACGTGATTACGCTGGACACATCCGGTCTGCTCGCGCTGGCCAATCTGCGTGATCCAGACCATGAACGATCCAAAGCAGCGCTTCTCGGCAACCGTGGTCCGTACCTGGTGCCGGCCGGGATCCTGGCCGAGATCACGTTCATGCTCGAGCAGCGTTTAGGGTTACCCGCGTTGGACCTGTTCCTGGATGACCTGCAATCCGGCGCATATGCGTTGGATTGTGGCGCTGAGGACATCGGCAGAATCAGACAGCTCGTGCAGCAATACGCCGACTTGCCACTTGCATTCGCCGATGCCGCGGTTGTCGCGTGCGCCGAGCGCAACGGAGGGCGAGTTCTGACTCTTGACCTGCGTGACTTCGGTGTCGTCGCTCGCGCCGGCCGGATAACGATCCTGCCAGCATGAGGCGGAGGCCGCGTGGCGGCCTGCGGAAACGTACACTCGACCGGCATGCAGGTCCCGGTGCTGGTCCAATCGGCAATGGATCGGCGACGCGCGCTCAGCACGGCCCCGGCAGTCGCCTCCGGCTTCAAC
>JAFAPL010000477.1 GCA_019247135.1 Chloroflexota bacterium
CCCCTCGGACAGGTCGAGCGGCAGCGTGCCAATGAAACCTTCGCTGCGGCACGGTTGGGAGTGTTCCAGGGGTACTACCCCCTGGGTACCCCACTGACATGCCGAGCGCCAGCGTGCCAGTGAGACCTTGCGCTGGGGCACACCGGGAGGGCTCCAGGGCTAGCCCTGGATCCCCCTGGACAGGTCGAGCGGCAGCCTGCCAGTGAGACCTTGCGCCGCAGGTTGGGGTGTTCCAGGGGGGTCTACCCCCTGGATCCCGCTGGACAGGTCGAGCGGCAGCGTGCCAGTGAAACGCTGCGCTACGGTACGCCGGGGGCTTCTCCAGGGGGTACTTCCCCCTGGGTACCCCTCGGACAGGTCGAGCGGCAGCGCGCCAGTAAAACTCCTGGTGATGTGTTATTTGCTGTTCGCCGCCTTGCGGCCGGTCGAGTAGAGATTCACGAGCAGCAAACACATCAACAGAACGAACAGCAGCGGCCCAGCCGAGTCCCGCAACTCTTCACCCGCGAACGCGGCCCACAGCGCGGCTACGACGAAGGCGGCCAGGGTACCGATGGCGATCTGACCGTCTTCGACCAGTAACCCGTAGATGTTCTCCCACGTGGCTTTCAGAAAATCCATGGCTAGATGTTCCGGGCCGCCACACGCGCACCCTGCGGGGCAATCGCCGCCAGCATGCGCACCCCGATGAAGCTGGTAACGCACACCCCTGCCAGAATGACGAGCAGCATCGCGTCGCCCAGCCTCCAGTTGATCAGCAGCCCTTCAGAGCCCCAGAAGATGCCAAACGTCGTCAGCATCGCGCCCACCACGAACTTCATGAAGTTCTCGGGCACGAACGCCAGCGGCTTGTGCAGCGCCGCGCCCGCGCCGAGGACGACGATGAACGCGGCAAGCGCGCCGAGCACCGCCGCCTGAAGCGCGGAGCCGCCCTGTGCACCGAGCGCGAGCACGATGAAAGCAACCTCGAGCCCTTCTAGCAGGACCGCTTTGTAGGAGAACCAGAAGCCGATCTGGTCCCATGCGCGCGGCCTCAGGCCTCGCGCTCGAAGCTCGGCTACCTCACGCTGGTAGATCAACTCTTCGTCATGGATCGCAATGATGCCGGCGAAGCGCAGGATGGCTTTACGCAGCCAGCGCATCCCAAAGAGCAGCAACACGATGCCAATCACGATGTGGAACGTCTGCGTGACCTGGTCGTGAAAGATGACCAGTGGGGTGCCAAAGACGCCGACAATGATGCCCAGGGTTGCGAGACCGCCGACAACGCCCCAGATCGGCGAGCGCCAGCCACGCGTGTTGCCTACGGCAAGGACGATGGTGAAGGCTTCAGTCCACTCGACGACGCTGGCCAGGAACGCCGGGAGGGCCGCGATCATAAGACCACTCATACGTTTCTCAGTCCCAGAGCGTAACGCAGCCCAGCGACATCATGTGTCACCCGTGCGTCCTCTCCGGAGCGCCCTGGTAGATACTTGGTGGACGTGCGCGTGTCGATCGTCATCCCCGCCTACAACGAGGCGCGGCGGCTTCCAGCGACGCTGACGGGCTGGAACTCCTTTCTCGCCGCCCAGGCGTTCGACTCCGAGGTGATCGTGGCCGACGATGGCAGTCGTGACAGGACCGCTGAAGTCGCACAGCGGGACGGCGCGCGAGTCGTCCGCCTCGCGCTCAATCAGGGCAAGGGAGCAGCCGTGCGAGCTGGCGTTCTCTCCGCCTCGGGCGACGTGATTGCCTATGTGGACGCGGACATGAACATCGCACCGCCCCACCTTCTGCATGCGCTGGACTTGTTGAGGGCGGGTGCTGACCTTGTCGTCGGTAGACGCGACCTGTCCGAATACGCTGCCGCCGAAGGTCCGATCCGCCTACTGGCCGGCGGGCTCGTGCAGGTGTCGCGGCGGCTGCTTGTGCTGTCTTCGATCGCGGACACTCAATGCGGATTCAAAGTGTTCGGGCGCGAACTGGCGCAAGCCATCTTCAGCCAGACCCGCATCAATTCCTTTGCTTTCGATATCGAAGTGCTCTCCATCGCCACACGACGACACGCGCGCATTGTCGAGTTGCCCGTCACGACGACCTATCGCGGCGAATCCACCTTCCACGTGCGCAGGCACCTGGCGCCATTTCTTCGTGATATCGCGCAGATCCGGTTGAACGCAATCGCGGGTCGCTACGAGAGCTGACCCGCGATTCCCGGATGTTCCGGAGTGACTACATCAGCTCGCGAATCAGGGTTTCCGCCGTTTCCTGATCGATGCCCAACGGCCGCCGGGCGATGGCGCCGCCTTCAACGAGAACCGGCTCGAGCTGGTCGAGGGCCGGCAGGTCCTCTCGCTTCCAGAAGAGCCCGATCGGGATCTCCTCGCCCCACTGATAGGCCAGGTCCATGGCCGCGTGGAAGTCCGTGGGATCGTGGTCCACGAGCTGCCGGGTGCGCTGCTTG
>JAFAPL010000484.1 GCA_019247135.1 Chloroflexota bacterium
TGGAGGCCGACTCCAGTGACGAGGTGGGTCGATTGGGGCGTCAATTCAACGCGATGGCAGCCGACCTGGAGCGAACACTGCGCGAGCTCCGCGCCGAACGGGATCGTGTCGCCGGGCTGCTGGAGCAGCGGCGCCAGCTGGTAGCCAATGCGTCGCACGAGCTGCGCACACCGCTGGCCACGATCCGCGGTTACGTCGAGTCGGCGCTGGCACGCGGGGCCGGCGTGCCCGCCGATCTGAAACGCGACCTCGAGACCGTCGAGCAGGAAATCGGACGCTTGCAGCAGTTGATCGAAGACCTCTTCGCGATCGCACAGAGCGAGCTCGGCAAGCTGACGCTGCGGCTCGAGCCGACGGATGTCGACGCGTTGGTACAGCGGCTGGTGTCCACGAGCGCGCCGCTCGCCTGGCGCCAGCGGCGGGTGCAGGTCCTCGCCGAGCCTTCCTCATCTGGGCTGCCCATGGCTCTTGCCGACCAGCAACGATTGGAGCAGGTACTCAGTAATCTGCTGAACAATGCGGTGCGGCATACGCCGCCGGGCGGGCTCGTCGCATTCAACCTGGCTGCGGAGGACGGAAGCGTGCGCCTCCAGGTGCGCGACACCGGCGAGGGCATTGATCCGGAAGACTTACCGCATGTCTTCGAGCGGTTCTTTCGCGGGCGGAACAACGGCGCCGTAGGTGCCGGCCTCGGCCTGGCGCTCGTGGCCGAGCTGACGCAGGCCATGGGCGGCGAAGTGAATGCCGACAGCACCCCCGGCCAGGGCAGCTGCTTCGAAGTGCGGCTCAGAGCCGCGAGCTAGTCAGGGCGTCAGCCGAACCGCTTGTTGTTCGCCTTCGAGCGCAAGCTGCATCGCTAGAAAGCAGCGCCACTGCGGCATCGCGGTTTCGCTCCGCTCGCGCACGTCTGTCAGAAGCTGTCGACCGAACGGCAGCTCGGTGTTGACCGTTTCGACGTACTGCACCCCCTGCTTGTTGACCAGGAACAGGTGCTCGCCGCCCTCGCGGCCCGCCAGGTCGATCAGCTTGCGAACCTCGATGTACCCCTCGGTGCCAAGGATGAACAGCCGGCCGTCACCCCACACGGGCAATGCGTCCGGCGTGTACCAGTCGCAACGTAACGAGCCCATGCCACGGTCGCCGCGCAAAGTCAGGTCGCCGTAATCCTCGAGTCCAGGGTGGTCCGGGTAGCGAAAGTTGCCGACGTGAGCCGACGCAACCTCGGCGCTGGAAGAGCCGGTGAAGAACAGGAACTGCTCCACCTGGTGCGAACCAATATCGGTCAGGATGCCGCCGTAGTGTTCTTTCTCAAAGAACCAGGGTGGCCGCCCGGCCGGTTGTGCGCGGTGCGGCCCGAAAAGCGTGGTCTGAACAACTCGGCCGATGGCTCCACCTTGCACCAGCTCACCTGCCTTGACCGAGGCTCGGCTGCCGAAGTGCTCGCTATAGCCGATCGAGTAGATGCGGCCAGTGTCTTTCTGAACGCGCCGCAAGTCTTCGAGTTGACGGAGTGTCGTACACCCGGGCTTGTCCGAATAGACGTCCTTGCCGCGCTGCATCGCCGCGATCGCGACGCCGGGTCGCGCGCTCGGGATGGCGGCAGTAGCGATCAGCGCGATAGATGGGTCGTCCAGGATCTCGTCGGGCGTGCGCGCCGGCGGAACATCTGGAAAGCGCCGAGTGAACTCGGCCAGCAGCGCGGGGTCGTCGGAATGGGCGGCGACGCACTCGCCGCCCGCCGAGCGCAGGGTTTCGACCTGACCGTAAATATGGTTGTGATTGAGTCCGATGGCGGCGAAGCGGACGTGTGTGGAGCGAGGAGATGTCATGCGCTCTCCGGGGAAACACTGGCGACAATCACGCTTACGTACAGAATGGCGCCCAGCACGAGCAACAGCCAGTGCAAGGGGTGGCCGCGCGCCGGGCGCGTTCCGCCTGGCAAGCTCAGCCAGGCCATGTTCAACGCATTCTGAGCGTAGCCGATCAGAGCCGCGCCGAGGCCGCTCGCGAGGATGGTGAGCCAGAGCGGGAGCGGCGCGGACGCGGCGCCGACGAGGATATTGATGATGATCCAGGCGACCGTGGTTGCGCCCGGGCTGAGCGCCGCACGAGCTTCGGGCGTCCGAGCAATCGACGCGATCGCGCGCATATGCGCGTGAAAGCGGAAGTAGCCGTAGACGGGCACGAGCATCGCCAACGCGTGCCAGAACGGGCGTTTTCCAGCGTCCCCATCTTCCTGTTTGATTTGCCACCAGGTGCGTCCGAGCCACCAGTAGGCGTACAGGGTGAAGGTGGCGAAGACGAGCAACGCCACAAAAAACGGACTCTGAATTGCGCGCCAGACTGGCTCGCGCAGGAGCGCAGGCTCATCCACGTTGCCGCGCAGCACCTCGCCGCGGTACTCGCTCGGCAGGCTCTGCGAGGTCTGCGACACGGGGTGCGCATTGGTCGTGCTCGGGGTCGGTGTGAACTCACGACCGCATTGCGCGCAGAAGCGATCCTGGTCGCCGCGTGGCCGACCACAGGCGGGACACGCGGGCGGCCCCGGCGGCGCCGGCGGCGCGGGCGGAAAGCGCTCCATCGAGTGCGATCATCGCATAGCGGGGCGAATTCGGGCGTTGAGCTGATGCCCGGGCCTGGCGAACACGTCGCTCGTGCTCGGCGGCACGGAGCCGTTGTTCCATCGCGTACTCAGCTGCGCCGTAGAGGTCCAACATCGAGGGCTGCATGCTGGTAAGACGGAGACCTCCCGTCAGGTGTTGGCGCGCTACGATGCGGCCGTGCGTTGGCTGTGGCTGGTAAATGCCGTCCTGCTCCTGGGCGTCGCCGTCAGCGCGGTTGGACTGGAAGTACTCGGCCGCCCGGAGGCCAGCGTCGAGTCAAGGGTCCGACGCTACTCGGACGCGGTCGGCAACAGCGACCTCGACGCGGCGCTCGCGGAGATAGCGCCGGACCAGCGCGGGGGCTGGCGTGACTGGATCGGCAGCCAGCTGGGCAACATCTACGAAATTCGCGGGATCGCGGTTCGCGCACCGTCGTTCCTCGAACGGCTGCGCACGCGTGTCACTGGTGGACCAACTGAAGTCACCGTCGTCATCGACGTGGACCGCGCGTTTCCCGATCAGTTCTATCAGGCGACCACGCGCATACCGGTCGAGCAGTCGGGTGGGACGTGGTACCTGGCGCAGCCGCTGCTCAGTGACCAGACGTAGCCACGTTTCAGTGTGAGTCCATGGCGTTGCGGCCGCGGAACTGAATCCGTATCGGCGTACCGTCGAACCCGAAGTTCGCGCGTAACGTGTTGTCGAGATAGCGCACGTAGCTGAAATGGACCATGCGCGGGTCGTTGCAGAAGCACGTGAACGTCGGCGGACCCGTGCCGGTCTGCGCGGTGTAATAAATCTTCAAACTGCGGCCGCGCTCGGTCAACGGATGTGATTCCACGGCGCGCCGCACGACGTCGTTCAACTGCGGCGTGGGCACGCGTTTGGTCCGTTCCGCCTGGATCGCTAGTGAGGCAGACAGGATGCGTTCGACGCGCTGTCCCGTTTTCGCGGACACGAACAGCACCGGCGCCCAATCCGCGAACTTGAACTCGCGGCGGATGGTCGCGGTGTACTCCTGCTGCGCGTCTGGACCCTTTTCGGCCAGGTCCCACTTGTTCAACACGACGAGCAGGCCACGGGCGGCTTCGTCTACATAGCCAGCCACGTGCGCGTCCTGTGCCAGGACGCCTTCTGCCGCATCCAGGACCAGGACGGCCACGTCGGCGCGTTCGATCGCGCGCACCGCGCGCAACACGCTGAATTTCTCGAGACCGGGTTGGATTCGGCCGCGCCGCCGAATGCCCGCCGTATCGATGAGCAGAATGCGTTGGCCGTCGCGCACGATCTCGGTATCGATTGCGTCGCGGGTTGTGCCCGCCTCGTCGCGCACGATCGTGCGCCGCTGGCCGACAAGCGCGTTGAGGAGGCTCGACTTCCCGACGTTCGGTCGGCCAACGATGGCGATCGCGACCGCGGGGGGTATCTCTTCGTCGATAACGCCCTTTGAAAACCACTCGACGATGGCGTCTAGCAGGTCGCCCGTGCCCTCGCCGTGTAGTGCGGCGATCAGGATCGGCTCGCCGAAGCCAATCGCGGAGAACTCGGCAATAGCGTCGAGCTGTCGCCGCTGATTCTCCGACTTGTTCGCCGCGAGAATCACTGGCTTGGTGGACATGCGCAGCAGTTGCGCGACCTCTTCGTCGGCGGCAGTCATTCCCGCGGCGGAGTCGACCACCCACACGATGACGTCGGCCTGCTGCATGGCTTCGTCCGCCTGGAGGCGGACGTCACTGAGCAGGTCGCCCTCGCCGGTGTCGAGGCCGATGCCGCCCGTGTCGATGACCGTGAACTCGCGGCCGCGCCACTCGGCCGTGCCGTAGAGCCGATCGCGCGTGGTGCCGGGCTGCTCGTGGACGACGGCCCGGTGCTCGCCTATGAGCCGATTGAACAGAGTCGATTTTCCGACGTTCGGCCGGCCCACGAGCGCGACGATCGGCATGCGCTCAGGGTCCGGGAGTCGGCGACGGGACCGCCGTCGGAGTCGGCGCGGGTTGCAGGTCCACGTGGACCTTCGCCGGGCTCACGTTGTCGAGCGACAAGCCGTTCGGCAGATTCTGGACCTTCACGTCGATCTCGTACCCGCCGGGGCCTTTGCCGCTCACATCCAGGACGACGCGAAAGTCGCTGGGATTCAGGCTGAGCGTCGAGAGCGCCGGCGCCGAGCCTGATACCGTGATCGCAACTGGCGCTGGGGGCCGTATCAGTTGCACTCCCGAACCGATATTGATGACCGACGGCGGGACGTTGACGGTCTGCGACACGGATAGCGTCGTCAGGCTGATGGTCACGGTGACCGTCTGGCCAGGTTGCAGGAGCAGCGTGCGTGCTGGCGGAACCAGTGGCACCGTGCGCACCGTCGTCGCCGAGATGCCCGTGACGTCGATGGGCGAGGTCTCGATGAAGTTGGCGCCCTCCAGATCGGCGGGATCGCCGCGCAGTGTCGCGGTCGGAGGATTCACAACCAGCGGCTGCAAGATGTAGCCCGCGGCCGGCTGGCCCTGCGTCACTGCGACGATGCCCACCTCTTTGTATTGGGTCTGCTGCGTGATGGGAACCTGGACCGTCACTGACGGCGGGGCCGCACGCAGGTTGAGGTCGCGCAGGTCGTTGCCTCGGTCGTCGACGATACGCGGTGTGTAGACGCCATTGACCGACACCGTCACACGGTCGACATTCACGTCGACGATCGCCTCGGTCGCACGGCTGACCAGGCTGGCGGCACCGGTCACGGTGATCTGCGTTGGGTCAACGGTTGGGTCACCACGCAGGTAGCCCGCTGGTGGCGTGCCGGTCACGTTGACGCGGACCGGCAGCACCTGCGGCCGAACCTCCTCCAGCGTGAGTTTGGCGGTGGCGGGGTCCGGGGTGGCTTCGCGGACTTCGGGATCGCTCGGCGTGACAGTAATGGGCAGGTTGTCGTTTTGGCCCGCCTGGGCATTCGTGCAGTCGACCTGGGCCGTAAAGCTGTTCTGGTTGAGCCTGGAGAACACGTTCGCGGGCGCGCGGACCCAGACGCGCACGTCTGGCGGCCGACTGGTCAGCACCAGACCAGACGGAACATTGACCGGCTGAACGGGAATCGTGAAGTTCGTCTCCTGCCGTGACTCGGGGTTGGTTTCACTGAGCGCGACGAAGTACAGCAGCACCGACAGCGCGATGGCGAAGAGAGCACGACCGAAGTCGACGGTGAACGGCAGACGCATTGGCGGATCAGGCGCTCATGCCGCGTCCGAATCCGCATCGGGCGCATCGGCTGGCTGCGGCTTGCGTGCGGTGTCCTGTCGCTCGCGACCATCACGCCGAGTGCCGCTAGGCCCGCGGCCGTTCGGCCCGAAGCCGACGGGCGCGCGATCGAGAATCGAAAGCACCTTCTGCAAACGAGCCTCGCCAAGGTTTCGCACCATCCGACCCGCATTCGACAGCGAAATCGTGCCCGTTTCTTCGGAGACGACCACCGCGATCGCGTCCGAGATCTCCGTGATCCCAATCGCCGCGCGATGCCTGGTACCGATGTGTTCGACCGTTGGCGACTGCGCAAGCGGCAAGACGACGGCGGCTGCCACGATCCTATCCCCGTGCAGAATGACCGCACCATCGTGAAGCGGAGAGTTGGGCCAGAAGATATTCAGCAGCAGCTCGGCCGAGACCACCGCGTCCATGGGCACGCCCTTCGACGCATACTCGCCGAGCGGGGTCGAGCGCTCGATGACCAACAGCGCGCCGAAGCGACGCTCGGACAATTGCTGAGCCGCGCGAGCCACCGTTTCGGCCAGGCGCGTATTCGGCGAGATCACGGTCGTGCGCGGAATGAGTGATCCCGCACGCCCCAACTGCTCGAGTGCACGACGCATTTCAGGTGCGAATAGCACGGGAATCGCGAAGATCAACGCGGGGATCGAGTTGCGCAGCAAAAACTGCAGCATCATCAGGTTGAAGACGTTGCTCAACACGAAGCCGAGCGTGAGCAGGATCAGAATGCCGCGAACCAGCGTGGCGGCTGACGTCCCGCTGATCAGGCTCAGCAGCCAGTACAGCAGCAGCGAAACGATCGCGAGGTCGAGAATGGCACTTGGGCCGAAGCGTCCGGCTACGGAGCTCCAGGCGAGCTGGAGCAGCGCGACCAGGCGCTCGGTCGGCGCTCCGAAGTCCATGACTCAGCCCAGCAGCCTCAGCAGTAACGCCTTCTGTACGTGGAGTCGATTCTCCGCCTGATCGTACGCCGCGGAAGACGCGCCGTCTAAGACCTCGTCGGTAATTTCCTGGTTGCGATGTGCGGGCAAGCAGTGCATCGCGATGGCACTCGGCTGCGCGCGGGACAGCAACTCTTGATTGAGCTGGTAACGCTTGAAGATAGGCCGGCGAAACTCGGCCTCACCCTCCTGGCCCATGCTGTACCAGGAGTCCGTGTACACCGCGTCGACGCCGTCGACCGCGTGGCGGGGGTCGCGGAACAGCTCCAGGCTACCCGCGCCATCGCTCGCCGCACGTTCGAGAACGCCGTTGTCGGGCTCGTAACCGTCGGGCGTCGCGATGCGCAGCTCGATCCCGAACCGCGGTGCCGCAAGCGCAAGCGAGTTGGCGACATTGTTCCCGTCGCCGACGTACGCCAGCCGCAGGCCCGCCAGGGATCCATGGCGTTCGTAGAGCGTCAGCAGGTCGGCCAGGATCTGGCACGGGTGCTCGAGATCGGACAACGCGTTGATGACGGGCACAGTGGCATGTTTCGCCAGGCTAACCACATCCGAGTGCAGAAACACGCGCGCGACGATCACGTCGACGTACCGACTGAGCACGCGCGCGGCGTCCACCACGCCCTCACGCTGACCGAGCTGGACTTCATTCGGCGACAGGTACACGGCGTGACCGCCGAGCTGCAGCATGGCAACTTCGAACGACACACGCGTACGCAGCGATGGCTTCTGGAAGACGAGGCCGGCTACCTTGCCATTGAGGCGCTCCGAGGGCGACCGGTTGCGTTTCAGCTCGAGTGCGTCATCCAGCAGCGACTGGATCTCAGACGTGGTCAGGTCGCTGACGCTGAGATAGTGCCGGATCGAAGGCGACGGCCCGCCCGGGCGGGCGGTGGACGGCGCGGTCTGCGCCGCGCGAGGCGCAACCGGCGACACGGCCGAAGTATACACGCGGCTTCGCGCGAATTCGGCCCCTCCCGCGTTGTGCTAGCGCGTGGGAGCCGCCGTGCGCGCGGGCGTTGCGGCGGCGGGCGCGATTGTCGGTTTGACGGCTGGCTGCGCAGCACTCGTTGGCGCGGCGGTGGCGACGGCGGCGGAAGCGCGCGTCGGCTGCGCCGCGGGCACCGCGAGCGTCGGCAACGGAGCCGCGGCACGCGCCGTCGGCACGGCGGTGAACCGCTGGGCGGGCGTCGCTGCCACGCGTGCAACACCCGGAGTCGGCGTCGCCACACTGGCCGCGGGCGGCTCGGGCTTCGTCGTCTCCACATTGCGCGGCCTTGCTGCAACCGTCGGCGCGGCGCGCGCCGGTGCGGGCGCGACGGCCGGCGCATCCTGCGGCACGTACCTGGGCACCGCGGGTTGCTCCGCCACTTCGGGAGCGTTGAACGGCGTGGGCGATGGGCGTGCCGTCGGCGGTGGCGCGGTCGCCGTTGGCTGCACGGCTGTTGCCGTGGGGACCGCGGTCGGCGTCTCGGTGGGCGGAAGGGGCGTCGGCGGCTCGACCGTAGGCAGTGCGGCGAGCGCCTCTTCCTGCGCCTGCACGCGTTGCAGCATGACCGTGCTGCCGAGCCCGAGCAGGTACCCGGCGCAGGCGATGAGGAACAGGATGCCCGCGACCGCGTACTGGATGCGCTGCCAATCGGTAAGCGCGTCGTACCAGAACATGAAGCGCCGCGCCCAGGCGGGATACCCGGCCTGCGACGGGCGTATGTCTGTCCGCTCGGTGCGCCTCCACCATCTCATAGCTTGATCACCCGAATGGATGGCATCTTGCCAGCCTCACGGATGCGCTCGACGACGCTCGATGGCACAGGTTCGTCAACGGACAGCAACATCAGCGCTTCACCGCGGGGCGCGCGCCGCCCGACCTGCATCGAGGAGATGTTGATGTCCGCCTGGCCAAGCAGTGTTCCGACGAGCCCGATCATACCCGGCTGATCGACGTGCTGGGTCACGAGCATGTAGCCGGCCGTCGGCGCGAGGTGGAGCTCATAGTCGTCGATCTGCACGACGTTCGCCCGTCCGTCGGAGACGACTCCGGCCACGCTGGTCGAACCGTGACCAGTCCTGACGGTTACACGAACCAGGCTCGTGTACTGGGCGGGAGTCGTCGAACGGGTTTCGACCACTTCGAAACCACGCTCGTGTGCAAGCAAGCGTGCGTTGACGAGATTAACCGGGGTTGCCGAGATGGGTTCGAGCAGCCCCTGGATCGCGGCGGCAGTCAAGACGTCGACGCTGTGCTCGGCGACTTCGCCGCGATACGCGATCTCCGCCGAGCGCACGTTGCCCTCCGCCAGTTGCGTAGCGAGCTTGCCGAGCATGACGACCAGATCGAGGTATGGCTGCAGGGCCTCCGCGTCTTCGGGTCGCAGGTTCGGGGCATTTACGGCGAACTGCGCGGGTCGCCCATCCAGCACCGCCAGCACGTCTCTGGCGACCTGCAACGCGACATTGGTCTGGGCTTCCACCGTCGATGCGCCCAGGTGCGGCGTGCCAACCACGCGCGGATGTTTTGGAAGGGGGTCGTCGGCAGATACCGGCTCAGGGTCCCAAACGTCGATGCCTGCTCCGGCAAGCCGGCCCGCATCCAGGGCCTCCAGCAGAGCCTGGCTGTCGACAAGGCCGCCGCGAGCGCAGTTCACCATGAACGCGCTCGAACGGATATGCGCCAGCCGCTCGGCATTGAGAATCCCGCGCGTGGCTTCGGTAAGCGGAACGTGCAGCGACACGAAGTCGGCGCCCTCCAGCACGGAGTTCAGCTCCAGCGGCTCCAGGCCGAGTCGGCGAACGTGCTCGTCGGGCACATATGGATCGAACACGAGCACGCGCATCTCGAGGCCGAGCGCACGACGCGCCACCTCCGTGCCAACGCGACCGAGTCCGACCAGCCCGAGCGTTTTACCCGTGAGCTCGGTGCCGACGTACCTGTTTCGCGCCCACTCACCTCGCTTGAGCGCGGTGTCGGCGGCGGGGATTCGGCGAGCAAGCGCGAACATCAGCGCCAGGGTGTGCTCGGCCGCCGCGACGGCGTTACCGCCCGGGGCGTTGACGACGACGATGCCGCGGGCAGTCGCCGCGCTCACGTCGATGGTGTCGACGCCGGCGCCCGCTCGACCGATCACGCGCAGTCGGGGCGCATGCTCCAGCAGTGGTTGCGTGACGTGCGTCTCGCTGCGCACCACCAACGCATCCGCGTCCTCGAGCGCGCGCTCGAGGTCCGTGCGCCGTGGGGTTTCGACGGAGGCCTGCTCGCGCAGCACGGCCAGGCCGTCTTCAGCGATCGGATCGGCGACGACGACCTTCACTTGGTGGGTCGCAGAGTGCCGCCGCTGCGTTCGTGTGTACTGTTCATGCGGGCTGCCGGGCTCAGGCGGCGGTGCGGCGCGTCTGCGCGGAGTTGAGCTCGATCTGAAGTGCACGCAAGACCGCCGCCAGGTCAGCCTCGTCGACCCAGCCCATGTGTCCGGCACGTATCACCCGGCCTTCGAGATCCCCCTGGCCACCGGCGAGCACCACCGAGTGGCGCTCGCGCAAGCGGTCGATCAGTCGTCCGGCGTCAACGTCCTCGGGCACGAAGGCCGTGGTCACGGTCGGCGAGGCAAAACGCGGGTCGGCGAGCAAACGCAGGCCCAGATCTGCCAGCCCGTCACGCGTGTACTGCCCCAGCCGCTCGTGCGTCTTAAAAATCTGCTCGAGACCTTCTTGACGCATCATGCCCAGGGCCGTATCGAGTGCGAAGAACAAGCTGACGGCCGGCGTCCACGGGGTCTGTCCAGCATCGAGAGAGCGTTTGTGTGCCCGCCAGTCGAAGTACATTCGGGGCGACGAGGCCTGTTTCTGACGCTCCCACGCACGCGCCGAGATCGAGACGAACACGAGGCCAGGCGGAATCATCCAGCCCTTCTGCGAACCGGCCACGATCACGTCGCAGCCCCATGCTTCTGGCTGCACAGGCACTGAACCGACGGACGAGATCCCATCAACCAGCAGCAGCACCTCAGGTCTGGCCTGGCGTACCGCATGCGCGAATGCTTCGAGTGGATTCAGAACACCCGTCGAGGTCTCGTTGTGCGTTATGAACACCGAATCGATCTCGGGGTCAGCCCGCAGACGATCCACCACCCGCTGAGGGTCGACGGCCTGGCCGGGCGAGAAACTTACGTCGATCACGTCAATCCCGAAGGCGCGCGCCGTCTTCGCCATGCGCTCGCCGAAGTAGCCGATGCTGGCGACGAGCAGTTTCTGGCCAGGACTCAGGGTGTTGACCACGAGGGACTCGAGTCCGCCGGAGCCCGAGGCGGTCAAGATCAGGACGTCATTGTGCGTCTGGAATGCCCACTGGACGCCCTCGACACACGAACGCAAGAGCGCCGAGAACTCGGGTCCGCGATGCGCGATCATCTCGTGGCCGAGCGCCTCGCGCACCGCGGGCGGCAACGGCGTGGGACCTGGTGTTCGCAGGTTTGTCATCACATCTTCGCCTGCCTGGGAGCCATAACGCGCGGATCATAACGGAGGACCCTGGCCAGCTAGGTAGCCTCTGGAAAGTAGCGACACACCAGGAGTAGGCCGCTGTCCAGTTCGACTCGTACCTGGTCTGCAATTGGCTCGTTGCTCACGCCCTGGGTGCTGCCGCGCGCGAGGACCGCGTCCGTGAGAGGCCAGCGCATCCCGCGAGTGCACACTCCTCGCGCCGTTTCGAGGGGGATCAACGAGATAATCTCGCCATGCTCCGGCTGCCACTCGAGCACCCGGTCGGCGCGCAACACGCGGCATTCGTTCATGCCGTCGAGCAGCGTGGCCTCGACGCTCAGCCGTGCCGTGAGCAAAACGCTCGCGAGCTCCTGATCGAGGCGCGGCCCTCCCAGGAAGCCCAGCAGGATCAGCTCGCGCGCGCCGTTCTGTACGGCGCGCTCGATCGCCAGATCACCATCCGTGGCGTCTTTATCGCGGGAGTGGTGTTCCAGCGGCACGCCTTCGTCGTGTAAGCGGCGCAAGGTGTCCGGGTCGATGGAGTCCATATCGCCGACCACCACGTCGGGCGTGATCTCCAGACCGAAGGCCGTGCGGGCACCACTATCGGCGGCGACGACGTATGCCCGATCGATTGCCTCGAGCCGGCGTCGCAGCCTCGGCGTGAGCACAACGTGCGCGCCGGCAATGACGAGGCCGATGGCACGTGTTGTGCTAAACGCCGGTTCCACGCGAGGTGCCTCTGGAGGGCAACATGGCAAGGGTTCCACGACTCATTCAGGTCTTCAACGTCCAGTGCGTCATGTGTGGCCGCGCCGCCGGGCAGTTGATGAACGGGGTCTTCGTGCACAACCAGCGGGTACGAGTGCCCATCCCCGGCAAGAGCGGGTCGCGCTGCGGTGAGTGCGGTGGCAACCTGTACCTCGAACCTGACGAGTCGGTGACTCCGTTCATGGCAACCCAGATTCAGGCACAGCGCACTGCTGCCCAGCAGCAGGCAGCCGCCCACGCGGCAGCGTTGCGGGCGGCCTGATCGGCCGACAGGCCAGGTGAATACGACCTCCGGCAAGTACAACCCGGCGCAAGTCCCTCCGAAGTTCCGACCCACGTATCGGCGCTCCTCCGCCACGCCGGGCTAGCGTCTTCCTCGCGCGCCTCAACTCTGCGCGCCGAACGGCAATGGGCCGCCGGCGCGCGTCGTTTTCCACAGCGGCAACAGCTCTTCCGCCAGCAAGGCCAGGCCCACATCGTCTGAGCTGAGGGCTTGTTGGAGCCGTGCCTCAAAGTCTTCAGCGGTGCAACTGTCGTCGCACCAGCCTTTGAGATGCTCCATCTTGAGCCGCAACGGATGCCGCACCGCATGCCCGCCCGCATGCGACCATTGCCGCTCGTACTCGTGCATGACGGACTGGCAAAAGCTGCCTGGTTGCAAACGACGCTCCGCCATTAGCGCTCAGCCTGACAACTCATGCATACAGACCCCGCAACTGGCGCGCCTGCATGATGCGATCGACCGCCTGAATGTACGCCGCGGTACGCGCATCCACCTCAAACCGTTCGCGCGTATCCCACACCGCGTCGAACGCCGCGACCATTTTCTGCTCGAGGCTGTCGTTCACATCCGACTCTTTCCAGAAGTAGCCGTAGCGATCCTGAACCCATTCGAAGTACGACACCACGACCCCGCCGGCGTTAGCCAGGATGTCGGGCACGACCAGCACGCCACGGCGCGCCAGGATCTCGTCCGCATCGGGCGTCGTCGGTCCGTTTGCGCCTTCGACGATGATCCGCGCCTGAATCTCACTTGCATTGTCGGCGGTGACCTGGCCTTCCATTGCCGCGGGTAGCAGCACGTCCACAGGCAGCCGCAGCAGCGCCTCGTTTTCCAGGGTCTCAGCACCGGGGACCCCGCGGAGCTCACCGGTCTCGCGGTAGTACGCGGCCACACGCGGAATATCCAGTCCGTGCGGATCGTGGATGGCGCCGCTCACATCCGATAACGCGACGACGCGGGCGCCAGCCGCGTGGAGTAGCTTCGCCGCGTTCGACCCGACGTTGCCGAAACCCTGGATCGCGACCGTCGCGCCTTCGAGTTCGCGGCCGACGCGTCGCAGCGTCTCGCGAGTAATCACCATCAAACCGCGTCCGGTCGCTTCGAGTCGGCCACCCGATCCACCGAGTGCGATCGGCTTGCCCGTGACCACGCCTGGCTCGACGTAGCCCTTCTTCATCGAGAACGTGTCCATGACCCACGCCATCACGCGCGAGCTGGTGCCCAGGTCCGGCGCTGGAATGTCCACCGTGGGTCCAATCAGGTCGAAGATCTCCGAGATGTAGCGGCGAGTGATGCGTTCGAGCTCGCCATCAGAGAGCTTGAGTGGATCGCAGGCGACGCCGCCTTTGGCGCCGCCAAACGGAATATCCACGATGGCGCACTTCCAGGCCATCCAGGCTGCCAGCGCGGTGCAGTCCTCGAGACTGACGTCAGGGTGGTAACGAATTCCACCCTTGCCGGGCCCGCGCGATTTGTCGCACATGACGCGGTAACCGTCGAACACACGCAGATGGCCGTCGTCCATCATGACCGGTACGGACACAACGACCTGACGCCGCGGGTGGCGTAACGGCTCGAGTGCGTCCGGGTCAGGGTGCAGCACCGCGGCGGCTCGATCGATCTGTTCGAGCACATCGTCGAATGGGTTGTGGTGCACCCGCGCCGGTGTGCCGGACTTGATCGCCGACCGATGCTTCGCAGGCCCAGCCCCAGTGGTTGGAGTCAGCATTGTTCCACGGGCGATGCGTGCCCGTCCCATACTTGCCACCTCCTCGGCGTCGAGAACTCGGGCTGGCCACGCTGCCAACCCTTCAGAATCGATCATAGGACATGGCTCAGACGCCTACGCGATATTTGAGGAAGAGCTCTCCAGCGATCTCGCTCACGGAAATGAGCTCCAGCCCGATCACTGGAAACAGGCCGCCCTGAATGAGCGTGAGCGGCTGACTACCGCCGGCCAGCTTCGGCGCGACGGTGACGAACAGCTCATCGACGAGCTGCGCTTCGAATAACACGGCGTTCAGGGTCGGGCCACCTTCACACACGATTCGCCGGTAGCCGTCACGGTGCAGGTCGGCCATGACCTGCGCAACCGTACGCACGCGCCGCACCTCTACGTTGTCGCCGTGTACGTCGATCCGCGCATCCGTCGTTACGTAGATGCGGGTTGCTGAGGCGTAGTACGGGTGCTCAGCGGGCAGGTTTCCACTCGCTGTCACGATCGCGCCGAGCGGTTGTGGCGACAGCCCACGTTGCACGCGCTGGCGGCTGAGGTCCGCTGGCACGCGTGCCGACAGCGGGTCCGCGCGGACGGTGGCCGCACCATGCAAGATCACGTCCGCTTCGGCGCGCATCTCGCGCATGAGCCGCTTGTCGCGTTCGGAGCCGATGCCCACCGCCGTGCCGCCAATCGCCGCCCGGCCATCGACCGTCACGATCATGTTGAGCGCCAGGTAGGGCCGCGAAGAGTCGCGTGCCTCGCCAAGCATGGACTCGCGCATCAGCGCGTGAGGCCGGTGCTGTTGGTGGCCCCGAGGCCGGTTGGCCGGGCGAAGTAGCTGACCCGTTCGACGACGATTGGCTTGTCCGCGATGACGCGAAGAGCAACGTTCTCGTCCAGAGCGAAGGGATTGATGTCGATGGTCGTTTCTGACATCGCGCCCACGCTGAACTTCTGAGGTGGCGGAGGATCGCCGCCCTCGGGCCGGAAGTCCACCTCGACATTGACTGGCTGGCCCTGCGGGTTCAACACCGCGAGCTGCTCGTCGAACGAGCCCGTGGTACTTCCTTCGGGCAGGAACCATTCCGCGGCGGGCGCGGGCACGGCCGCGGCATCGTAGCCAGCCGTTCCGTTCGAGAAGTACACCGCCCGTTCGGCGACGATTGGTTGGTCCGAATCGACGCGAATGCCGTACACGGAGTCCTGCACCAGCGGGTCGGTGTAGAGGCTGTTGCGCGCGTGCGGCAACACGAACAGCGTCTGGGTCACGACGTTGCCGTTATCCGTGATGAACTGGACCTTCACGTTGGCCGGTGCGCTGCCAGGATTCTCGAGTAGCAGCCACGTGTCAAAGCCAACGCGCGAGGCCCCGGCGGCGGCGTACCACGTCTTGCCAGGTGTGGAGGTGGCAACGGTGTCATGGCCGCCGTTGCCGTTGTCGAAGTACATCGCACGTTCGACCACGATTGGCTGGTCGGCCGTGACTTGAGTCGCGAATCCGGAGGTCGTGAACAACGCGTTCACGTTCACCGATTTGCGACCCATAGGCGCCACCAGCTCACCGTGATCGACCACCGAGCCATCCTCGCGCATAAAGCGCATCTGCACGGTGGTTGGCATCGGGTTCGGGTTCAGGAGGAGAACCCACGTCTGGAACGGGGGGACACTCGAACCCTCGGCCAGGTACCAGGTTTTGGCCGGCTGGCGCGCACCCGGCGACGAGTGGCCGTCGTGACCGAAATACATCGAGCGTTCGACGTAGACGGGCAGATCGGTCGAAACGATCGTTGCGAACTCCGAGCTCGGCATGACGTCATTGGCGTGCAGCGTCGATCGCGAATTCGCATCCAGGTGCATGTCGTAGGGCGTCTGTTTGCCCTCCGGGGTAACGAACAGGAAGTGCGCAGTCGTCGCTTGCGGATTCGGATTCTGCAGCGCAAACGAGACGTCGAAGGGTGACCTGGTGCTGCCCTCGGCGAAGTACCACTTGCGCCCCTCGTTCGGCAGGGGCGGTGGCGCCGGTACCTCCGCCGTTTGCGGTCGGCTCGGCTGAAGGGTGACCCCGTTCTGACCGCGCGGCGGTATCCCGAGCCGCAGACTAGCCACGGCTCGCGCCACGTTGAGAATGCCCGAGCCGTAGCCCTGGTCTGGAATAGGCGGCTTGTCCGCGCTCGTCAGCAGGGCGTTCACGATGTCCGACGCCTGCAAGTCAGGACGCAAGCCCCACAGGAGCGCGGCGGCGCCGGAAACGTGCGGCGCGGCGATCGACGTGCCAGATTGGCTTGCGTATGCACCGCGACCCGCTCCAGCCCAGGCCGTGCTCGCGACATCCACGCCGGGCGCCACGAGGGCGACGTACGGCTGACGCTGCGAGAAGCTCGCGAGCTGATCGTTCTGTGCGATCGCGCCCACCGCGACGACACCGTCGAATGCCGCCGGGTAATTGATTGCATTGTCGACGTCGCCGGTGTTGCCCGCCGCGGCCACGACCAGCGCACCTTTGTCCTGCGCGTACTGAACCGCCGTTTGGAGTGCGGCCGAGTATCGGGTACCTGTCGAGCTGATGTTGATAACTTTCGCCCCGGTGTCCGCCGCGTACAGGATCGCTTTGACCATCGCGCTGTCCGGGCCGCGGCCCTGGGAATTGAGCGCTTTGATGGGTAACAGCTTGACGTGCCAGGCGATGCCCGCCACGCCGTCGTGGTTGTTGCCGATTGCGCCGATGATCCCCGCCACAGCCGTGCCGTGCGATTCGTCGTCTTGCGGACTCGGTGCGTCGTCCAGGAAGTCGTAACCCTGGTCGACCATCAGGTTAGGGCGCAGATCCGGGTGATTGACGTCGACACCTGTGTCGAGCACGGCGACGATGACGTCTCGGGCGCTGGGCCGCATGTCCCACGCTTGCTCCATGCCGATGCGGCGGAGGTTCCATTGAAACGCCTTGTACAGCGCGTCATCCGGAACGACGTCGGCGACCTGTTCTCCCTCGGGCTCCGCGGCGCTTATGACCTCACCGTGCGCCCGCAACAGCGCCATGACCCGGTCGGCATCGTCTGCCCTGACCTGCAGCCTGAAAATCTGAAGTGGTTTGATCTCGTCGACAACCCGCGCGCCGCTCGAGGCAATCAATTGGCGTGCTGCCGACGGGCTGCCATCGCGTGTCAGTGTGACCAGCAACGTCGTGTCCGCCTGAGGTGCGCGAAGAAGAACCAGCGTGCAGACAGAGAGAGCGACAGCCGAGAGAACGATCGGCCAGGCGCGAGGCACGTCAGCGCCAGCGATGCGCGGCTTGCATTCGTCGATCGAACACGGCCTGCACTTCGCGCACGCGCGCGGAGGTGAGTGCCACGTTCTGACCCTTGCCGGCCATACGGCGAAGGACCTCACGCAGCTCCTTGATCTTCGTCACGGTGGCGCTGCAGCCGTCGATGCGGAGTTGCGCTTGTGGACTGGTGAACACGATGACCGCCGACGTGGGCACGTTGCTCATCCCCTCGGCCGCGAGGACCGATCGCAACCGCTGCTGCTGCCGCGCCGCATCCGCCGACGGATTGCCGAGACCGGCTCGAAACAGTGACATGATTTTCGACCCGCCCGGCTTGCGCCACTGGTCGCGCACGCACGAGATCTGCCCCGTCTCCTGGTTGACGATGAGCACGCTTGCGCCTGCCGGACTCACGAGGATGTAGTCTGGCAACGACGACGCGAGGAATGCATATAACTTGTAGCGGTCATCCAAACCGCGAATAGCCTGACCGAGTTGCTCCTCCTGTCGGTTGCGCGGACCCCAGCGCCGCAGTTGCGTCTGACCAAGCGAGTAGAGCATCAGGCCGATGAGGATCGCGACCCACGACTCGTAGCGCAGCTCGCCGGCGGCGGTATTGCTCGAAAGTGAGAACGCCAGGCCGATCGCAAACACGACCAGCGCGGCGATGTGACAGCCCAGCCCCAG
>JAFAPL010000177.1 GCA_019247135.1 Chloroflexota bacterium
GCGTCGGTCAGATCCTGGGCGTACAGCTCGTTCGAGCGGTCCAGTGCGGCAGCCTCGGGCGGCAGGCGGCCGGCGGCCTCGGCCAGGCTGAAGCCGTAACTGACCTCGACGCCGGGCTCGTACCACTCGACGCGCCAGGCGGCGACCTGCGCCGGGCCGTGGACGACATGCGTGGCGACCGCGGGCTGGCCCGACACGGCGAGCCCGAAGAAGCGCGCGAATGAGCCGCCACTGGTCGAGACGCAGTACTCCTCGCCCGTGGCCCGCCGGCAATCCTCGGGCGGCTCGGCGGCGCGGGAGTAGGCGGCCCGGCCAATGCTGCCGAAGAGCTGGGCCAACGCGGCGTCGTTCGGTCCCATGCCCAGGGCGACCGTGTACGACCAGCTCGACACCGGGTCGGTGGCCCTCCAGGCACTAGCCTCGCGCACGGGCAGGTCGGCAAACGTGTCGATGGCCATGGGTGGCACGCGCAGTGGCGCCGGGAATGCGCCGACGCCGACCCCGCCGGGCACGACCCTGGACACCGGCGCGGCGGCGAGCGCGGCGGCCCATTCGGCAGACTCGACGGGCTGCGCATCCCGGGGCGTGGTCACGTCCGGCGGGTCGACGTCGGGCGAGGTCCAGTCATCGATACCGGTCTTCGTGACGGCCCAGTGCTCGACGCCATCGGTGAAGACGGGCATCTCCAGCGATGCGCGGTAGTAGGCCAAGCCGGTCGTCGTCCGCTGCAGGATGTCGCCGTTGCCGGGGTTGCCATGGGCGCACTCAACGGGCTCGCCCATGACGTCCCCGAGCTCGTCGGCAAGCTCGGCCATCTCGACGTCGAAGTGAGGCGTTTCTGCCGTGCCGCAGAAGCCGGCCGCGGCCTGCGCCTCGACCCGGCCGGTGCTCAGGAGAGCCAGCAGCAGCGCCGACAGGATCGCGCCGATAGGCATCGGCATGGAACCCAGTCGATCGGTCACGCGCGGACGATTGACCGCACTAGCTGAATTCTGTGCACGCCGGTTTCCAGGAGCCAAACAGCGGCCGGTCCACGATCACCTCGGGTATGCAAGCTGGCTAGCCAATTTGGATCGTACTGGTCGCCCGATTACCGTCACACGTCACGGCGAGCGAGCCAGTGCCTGGCCCGGTGTTGGGCCCAATTGTCCACGTCCAGGTCACCGTGCCTGACGAATTGGCCATCTTGGAACCAAGCCCCTGCGCACTGCTAGTTGTGCCCGCTGGTGTGCTGTACGACAGCGAACACTGCGCGTTGGGTGCGGCGCGCACGGTTGCCGACGCCTGCCCGCCCGGTTTCGCGCCTTGAACTGCGGTGAACGTCACGGCAGCGCCTGCAGCTGCGGTGGGTTTGGCCTGCGCGGGCGGGCTCGTCGCGGTGGGCGGCGGAATTGGGGTCGAGGTTGGCGGCGCAGTCGTTGCTGTCGGTGGGACTGGGGTGTCCGTCGGTGGGACCGGGGTGTCCGTGGGTGGGACCGGGGTGTCCGTCGGTGGGACCGGGGTTGGCGTCCGAGCGGTCGTGGGCACTTGCGTCGGCGTGGGCACTTCAGTCCGTACCGTTGTCGGCGAAGTCGTCGGGCTCACGGTGGCCGGCGGAGCGGGCGAAGAACACCCTGCTGAGAGGATTGCAACCGCGAGGAACACGCCAACGAGCTCGAGTTGCAGCTCACCACGCCGACGCGAGCTGCAGGTCAGCGCGGGCGATGCACAAGAGGCTGCCTGGTCGTGGCGTTGGAAGCGATCCGGTAATTCCTGAGTGCACAGGCGGGTTTCAAGAGCGGAGCCCTGGACCATAATTCACGTATACGGCGTGGCGTGCTCAACGTCCGCTCAGCCTGGTACTGGTCCGTGCCGAACGCCACATCTCGGACGCGCAAGGCGCTTCCAAATAGAAGAACACGCCGAGAGGTCATTCATCAGAGCGCCGGGATCGCGCTGACGCGGGATCTTGTTCGCGCGCGACGACATTGAGCACCCGACCTGGCCTGTAGATGACCCGCGAGGCGCCCTCAACGTTCGCTGCGATTGCGGCCACGCCGCGTGCGGCGGATAGCGCTTCGGCCTCAGTCGCATCAGGCGCCAGCTGCACCATCGCGCGCGTGCGCCCATTCAGCTGAACGGCCACAGGCACAGTCTCGACCACGAGCAGCGCTGGATCCGCAACTGGCCACGCCTGCTGGTGCACCGAATAGGCGCCTCCGATGCGCGACCACAGCTCCTCGGCGAGATGCGGTGCGAACGGCGCCAGCAGACGCACAACCACGGACGCGGCTTCCTCGTCGAGCGCCGCACGTTCGTTCACAAATGCCATGAGTGCCGCAATCGCGGTGTTGTAGCGCAGCAGCTCGATGTCCTGCGTGACACGACGCATCAGCCGATGCAGCTCAATGCGGTCCGATGCGGCACGCTCGGACAGCACCACTTGCCATGCGCGGTTGAGAAAACGCACCACGCCGGTCAGCGCTTGATCCGAGTACTCCGCGTTCTGGTCGAACGGGCCAAGAAATAGCAGGAACATGCGCAGCGCGTCCGCGCCGTGACGGTCGATGTATTCATCTGGATTGACCACATTGCCGCGACTCTTGCTGATCTTCGCGCCGCGCATGACCAGCAGTCCGTTCGAGCGAAAACGGGTGAAGGGCTCTTCGAAGTCG
>JAFAPL010000214.1 GCA_019247135.1 Chloroflexota bacterium
CTACGTAGTAGGCGCGCATCCACGGGCGCGGCTCATTGCCACCTCTGCTCCGGCCCAGCTCCGGCGCGGAACAGCAGCGCCATTTTCCGTGCGGCTCGTGGACGGTGTCGTCGCGGGGCTGTGGGATCGCCGGCGACGTGGGCGCACGCTGACGGTCCGCGTCGACGCGTTCGGTCCGCTAGACGCCACGCGTCGCCGCGCGCTCGAGCGAGAAGTCGAGCGCATCGGTGCATTCCTTGGGCTCGAAGCCAGCCTCCTGTTCGGGCAGGTCGAGCCACGCCACCATCTCTAGCCGGCTTCGAGGCTGGTGATGCGGGCGCCTCGGGCGTCGAGCTCGAGTGTGACTCGGCAGGCCTCGGTCTGGAGGACCAGCGAATGCGAAGCCGGGCCGGCGGTCAGCCGGACGTCTTCCAAGCGCTGGTCGCGCAGGGCCGCGAGCGCACGGTTCACGTCGCGTGCGGCGGCGGCTTGCGCTCGGCTGCGCGGCGTTCTGGCGTAGATGGTCGAGAGCGGTTGGCGTGCCGCCGGTCCGCCCGTCTGGAGGAGCAGCTCGAGCATGGTTTCGAGCGCGCCCACCAGGTCGGCTGGCACCGAGCCGTCCTGCGCGGCGGCGGCGAGCCGTTCATAGCGCGACCGTGCCGTGGGGTCGCGCAGTGCCGCGGCGAAGGCGGCGGCCTCGGTCGACAGCGCTTCGCCTTCCGCTTCCGACAGCGTCAAACCGTCAGCCGCGCTCGTGACCAACCAGCACCTCTATTTCGTGTTCGAACCCGCCCGTTTCGACGGCGCAGTGCATTCCGCACTCTTTCGGCCCGTCCTTCTCCCACCACCAGCGTCCCGACCTGGCGTTCGCGCCGGGCGCGACCGGCCGCGTGCAGGGCGCGCAGCCGATGCTGAGAAATCCCTGGTCGTACAGAGGGTGAGAGGGGACGTCGTTGTCGCGGATGTAGTCCCAGACTTCCTCGTCGGTCCAATCCGCGAGCGGGTTGATCTTGACGATGCCGCCGTGGTCGTGATCGAGCTCGATCTTGCGGATGTTCGATCGCGTCGCCCATTGATCGCGACGAAGTCCCGTGACCCAGGCGTCGAGCCCATGCAGGACACGCACCAGTGGCCGCACCTTGCGCACGTCGCAGCAGGTCAGCCGCAACGGCACCGACTGGTAAAAGAGGTTCACGCCGTAGCGTCGGACCAGCGCCTCTAGCTCGCGTCCATCTGGGAAGTAGGTTTCTATCTCGATCCCGTAGCGCTGACGCACACGATCGATCAGCTCGTACGTCTCTTGTGGGAGGCGTCCCGTATCGACAGTGAAGACGCGAACGTCGGGTCGAATTCGCCACGCCATGTCCAGAATGGCCATCCCATCGCTCTGAAAGCTCGTGCAGATAGCGATGCGCTCGCGTGCGAACGTATCGAGCGCCCAGGCAAGCACTTCCTGAGGCTCATGGTCGTCATACTCGACGGATAGCTCGCCGATTTCCCACTCGTCGAATGTGACACGTTCGGCTAATTCGACCGCCATTACGCTGCACTCCCTGCTGCGACGGGCTCCGCGCCCGCGATATTGATGAGTTCCTGGTCTGTTTTGCGCTTGGCAAACGCCTGAAACGTCTCGCCGTCGGTTCGTTCGCCGAGGTATGCGCCGACGAGACGCTCGACGACCTCGGCGGCGTGCTCGGCGGGTACGCGGCGGAGGAGCGGCCGGCCGATCTCGGCGTCGGCGCCCAGTCCGCCTCTCAGATAGATCTCGTAGGCTTCCAGTTTTCCCGAGCCCTCGGCTGAGTCGCCGCGCGCGGTCGTGCCCTGGAGCCCGATGTCACTCACCCAGTGGTGGCCGCACGCGTGTGGACAGCCGTCAACCCCGATCTTCAGCCCCTGGAGCTGGTCGCCGAAGCGATCCTCGAGCCGCAGGACGATCTCTTCGAGCCTGGTCTTCGTTTCGGCGACCGCGTAATTGCACAACGGCTGGCCGGTGCAGCCGAGGCTGGTACCGCGAATAGCGTTCGCGTCCAGCGGGAAGCCGATCTTTCCGACCTCGTCGATGACGTGCTGGACACGCGCTTCGGGCACGTTGGCGATGATGAAGTTCTGCTGTCGCGCGAGCCGGACATCACCGCCGAAGGACTCGGCGAGATCGGCGATGGCGATCGTTTGCTCGCCGGTGACCTTGCCCAGGAACACGGGAAAGCCGATGTAGTGGAGCCCGGGCTGTTTCTGCGCGTGCACGCCGAGATGGTCGACCGCGCCGTGCGGATGCGGCGCGTTCTCAGGCTCGAGGGGTTCCAGCGGGCGACCAAGTTGTTTCTGGATCGCGTCGAGCACGCCCTCGGGGCCGTAGTCGTCGACGAAGAACTTCAAACGCGCCTTGGCGCGCGACAGGCGGTAGCGCAGGTCGGTCCGCCACACGTCCAGGATCGCCTGCGCGACCTCGCGTGCGTTCTCTCTCGGGATAAACACGTTGAGGTCGCGCGCAAGGCGCGGCGTCGACGAGAGCCCGCCGCCAACGCGCAGGGAAAAGCCGTCCCGGCCGGATTGACGCGTGCCGACGAACACGATGCAATTGATCTCGGGCGCGTTGCACTGCGCGGCGCACGTCGAGATCGTGATCTTGTGTTTACGGGGCAGGTCGAAGTAGTCGCGCTCGCTCAGGAAGAACTGCACGATCTCGTCGAGCTCTGGACGGCAGTCGAACAGCTCGTCGGCGTCCAGGCCAGCGACCGGACAGCCGGTCACGTTCCGGACCGCGTCGCCGCAGCCGCCAAGTGACGTGAGGCCGACATCCTTCAGAGCGGCCATGACCTCCGGGAACTGTTTGATCTGCAGCCAGTGCAGCTGGACGTTCTGGCGCGTGGAGAGCTCGGTGTAATTGCGTCCGAATTGCACCGACAGCTCGCCCAACCTGCGGTACTGGCGAGCCGTGAGGATCCCGCTCGGCGCCTTCACGCGGAGCATGAAGTAGCCAACTTTCGGCTTATCCTGATAGAGCCCGTACCACTGGAAGCGGACCATGTCCTCTTCTGAGATATCGAGGTAGTTGCGGTCGGCCAGCTCGGGGACCTCGTCCATGATGCCGAGTGGGAATTTGTCGAGCTTGAGGCGCTCGACGTTGTTGCGCTTGCGTACGAGGTCCCAGTCGGGCGCCGCACGCGTCGCCGCGGGTTTAGGGGTGGGTGTTTCGACCATGCTGCGCTCCAGGGTTAGTGCGTCGAAAGTCCGACGGGATCTGGGCCGGGGTGTACTACGGGTGCTGAGAAATGACGGGCGGCGGCGAGGACGAGTGAGCCCATGTGGCCGTGGTCGGCTGCGAACGCGGCGTGTGCCCCGTGACGCTCGAGCGCGGCGCGCGCGACGGGGCCCTGCGCGCCGATGGCCACGCCGTCCAGGTCGGGGCGGACGCCGTGCTCGGCGGCGATCGAGAAGAGGTTCTCGACCTGGGCCTGGCTGGTGACCAGGAGGGCGTCGACCCGCTTGTTCTCGAGCTGCTGCAGCAACCACAGCGCGGAATCTGGATTGCTCGGTCGGTCCCAGACATACGGCGCGAGCTCGATGACCGTCGCGCCGCGCGCGCGCAGAGTTTGACTGAGCTCTGCATTCGGTGCGCCGTATAGCTGCACGGCGACCGTCCTGTCCTGGAGAGCTACGTGGGCGATCGCCGCGAGCAGCTCCGCCGTCGTGTGTGGTGGCGGCGCAGCGATGTCGATTCGAATCGATTCAGCACGCAGGACGCTCGCGGGTTTTGGGCCGCGAACGGCGACGACGGCGGCCGCCAGTCGCGCGCGCAGCGTGGGCTCGAGGCCAGCGTAGCGCGCAGCTTCGAAGATCGTGTGAGTACCGACGCCCGTAAGCAAGAGCCACAGCGCCACGTTCGAGCGGCAGACTTGCTGAACAGTCGCCTGCAGCTCGGGTGCGTCAGGCGTGTGCAGCTCGCGGAGCATCGGCGCGCTCAGCGGGACGCCGTTGTGGCGGCAGATCAGGTCAGCCATCTCCGTCGCACGGCGCGCTTCCAGAAAAGCGATGACGCGACCGCCGAGGTCAGCCATACACGGCCGCCTCGCGCGCCACTGGAGTTCGATCCGCAAGCTGGCTCGAAAGCGCCGCCGTCGGACCCACGACGAGTACGGCTGGTGCTGCGACAGCCTGCGTTCGGGCCTGCGCAGCGATGCCGTTCAGAGGGCCGGTCACGACGCGCTGACGGGGCGTGCTGGCCCATTCGATGAGGGCGGCCGGCTCGTTCGGCGCGCGCCCGTGGTCGATCAGCTCGTCGGCGATACGCTCGAGATTCGCCACCGCCATGAGAAACACCAGCGTGCCTTGCATGCGCGCCAGGCTCGCCCAATCGTGCTCGTCGGGTGAATGTCCGGTCGTGACCGTGACCGACGCGCTTACGCCGCGGTGCGTCACGGGAATGCCCGCGGCGGCCGGGGCAGCGAGGGCGGAGCTCACGCCGGGCACGATCTCGAATGGAATGCCGGCGCGCGCGAGCGCGAGCGCTTCTTCACCGCCTCGTCCGAACACGAACGGGTCGCCACCTTTGAGGCGAACGACTCGGCGTCCGTCACGCGCGAGTCGAAGCAGCAGCGAATGGATGTCTTGTTGGGATGCTCCGTGGCCACCTGGCGCCTTGCCGACAGGGATGCGCTCGGCGTTCGGCGCGGCGTAGTCGAGCACCGCGGGACTGACCAGGCGGTCGTACACGACGGCGTCGGCGGCCTGGAGTCGGCGGACCGCCCGCAGCGTGAGCAGCTCGGGGTCGCCCGGGCCGGCGCCGACCAGCGAGACGAGGCCGCGCGGCGCCTCGAACAGGGACTGTTCGAGCTTTCGCAGCAACGCTTCGACCGCGGAGTCGAGATCGCCGCGCTCGACCACCGGCTCGACGTCGTCGAGCGCCGCCTGCCATGCCGACGGCTCGATCGCCGCGCGCGTGCTGCCCAGCGCCACGCGGGCGGTCGTGGCAACCTCGAGCAAGTCGCCCCAGCTGGCTGGCAACGCCCGCGCAAGATGCTCGCGTGCACGTCGGGCCATAGCGGGGCTGCGGCCGCTGGTCGAAATGGCGACGACCAGGTCACCGCGGCGGATCAGTGCCGGAGCAATGAAGTCGCAATTCGGGATATCGTCGACCGCGAGTACGGGGATACCTCGCTGGCGCGCGTCGGCCGCGACGCGAGCGTTGAGGGCTCGATCGTCGGTCGCACCGAAGGCCAGCGCGGCATCGTCCAGGTCGGTCGGGCGATACGGACGCGAGTGCCATACCAGGTTGCCCGCGGTGGCCTCATGCTGGATTGCGTCTGAGGCCTCGGGGGCGATGACCACGAGTGGCCGGGGCTTGCCGAGCAGCAGGGCGCGCACCTTGGTGGTAGCAACGTGTCCGCCACCTACGACGACGACGCGTTTGCCGAGGAGGTCGAGAAAGGCTGGGAAATAGGGCGTGCCGCGGTCGGCGTCGGAGCGAGGCATCGGTCGACATAGTCTACTGGTTGAGTAGACCAATCGAGAATAACCGATGCCCAGACGCGGGCGTCAACTTTTCCCGCCTGGCCTACGCAGCAACGGCTCACGCAGCCTAGACTGGAAGAGTGCCGAAGATCGATTGGTTCGACGACGATCTTTACCAGCCACGTTGGGAGCCGCGCCGTCGGCCAGACCGACTCGCGCGGATCTGGACCAGTCCACTCGCTCGCGACCGGCGCGACGCGGTACCGCCTGTAAGTCCACCAGTTCCGCCCGAGACCATCGCGAGCACACGCCGCCCGCTCCACCTGATCTGGGGTCCGCCCCAGCCGCGCGCCCCAGACTAGTCGACCGGGCAGGCTCGAAACCCGCCGCGCGGTGGGTGTCGTCAGTCGCGACTGCCCGCAGACTGACTCCCGGTGCTGGGAGTCAATCCGTGGACGTCTCGATGCTGTTGATGCTGGTCTTTCTGATCGTGGCGATTCTGGCGGTCCGCTAGACCGACCGTACCGGCGCGGGCATCGCGTCGTGGTCGACATGCCGCCCGCCCTTGTTCGCGCTGATCAGATTGATGGCGACGCGCGCGCCGTCGCCCGCGGTGATGATCGTATGCACGCTGACGCCAGCCGCCGTACCCGCCGCCCAGATGCCCGGAGTGCTCGTCCGTCCCTCGCTGTCCACGTCCACGACCTCGCGGATGTGCGGCTCCGTACCCGGTCGAGTCGTTACGCCGGCGGTGCGCGCCAGCTCGGCGTTCGCGCCGATGGTGAGAATGACCTGCCTGGCGTCGAAGCTTCGGCCGTCCTCTGTCTGGAGGATGAACCCGCCGTTCCGCTGGGTCAACGCAGACACTTTGCCGTCCACGATTTCGGCGCCCGCCCGGGCGGCTTGCTGCTTACCGTTCTCGACGAGCTCAGGCCCGGAGACCCCTTCGGGAAACCCGAGATGATTGTTGACCATGGCGCGGCGCGTCATGCCCTGATCGGCGTCGATCAACAACGTTTGCAACCCGGCGCGGGCCGTGAACGTGGCCGCGCTAGCGCCCGCCGGCCCACCGCCGACGACCGCAACCTCGTACTCTGGCATACCTCTCGTAACAGCTTGCACCCGTGCCGCGATTCCTAAACCGAAGCGAGATGGCCAATGGAGCACTGGGCTGAGACACGCCCAGCGCAAAGTAACAGCAGCCCGAGCGCGAGTGCGGCTACACGGAGACGGTGGTCCACTCGTAGTCGCGCTGCGTATAGGCTTCAGCCGGCACCAGAGACGTGATGCCGCGCTTGGCCAGCTCGCCTTCGAAGCGCTGGCGCACTTCAGGATCCTCGTCGACGTATTCGATCTGATCGCGTTGGCGGTCCTCGACGCGCTCCGCGTGGCCGTCGAACTGCATCGGCGGATGAAAGGCGAGGTAGCGTGCCGGCGTCGGTCCGACGTTGAAGTGCTGGTGGAACCAGCGATTGGGCGGTGTGATCAGCGAGCCGGGCTTCCACGGCGCGAGCACTTTGTCTTTGCCTTCCTCCCACATCACCGAATAGCCCTCGCCGGCGGGGATGACGATGGCCCGGCCGGGGCCGTGACGGTGCGCCTTCTTGTAGGTGCGCGATGGGAACATCGACATGTGGCAGCTGATCTCGGAGCCCGGGAACTCCATCGCTACGCTGCGCCCCCCGGCGCCGCGCCCCTGGTTCGCGTTCAGCTTGTCCCAGCCGCTCATGTCGGGGAAGAAGCTCCCCACCCAGACCTGCTGGCGCCGCTTCCAAACCACGTCTTCCTCGTTCGTCTTGCGCAGCGTCGGCTCGGCGTACAGCTCGTCGAGATTGACTGCGCTGCCGTACTGATCGCTGTCGGACAGAATGAACGCGTCCGGCTCCGGGCTGGCCGACAGAAGGAGCGGGAAGTAGTTGTAGTGGAGGAGCCGCGCCGGTCGTGAGCCGTGGGTATTGCTGAACTGGTGGAAGTGGAACCGCGGCAGCAGAAACATGCTCTTGTCGGACCACTCGAAGCTCTTCTTCTGTCCTCCGGGCAGCCACACCGTGGTCGCACCGCGACCCTGCAGGACGTAGACGACTTCGTCGAAGGCGAGTCTGACGGGCGGCAGGACGGCGCGCGGAGGGACTTCGCTGACGCGGGTCTCGGTGATTCCCTGGGATCCTTCGAGCTGGACGAAGGCCTGGTCAGAGCCCCGAGCGTCCCAGCGGCCGAGCGGAATCGTCGTGAGGTCTTCGATGTAGTAGCCCGTGTAGATCGGCAGGCCGAGCGAGTCCATCCACCGGTCGTGCGTGTACTTCAACCGTCGCGTTGGCTGCGCACTGGTCGCAGCGGTTCCGTTGGTACTTGTCAAGGTGCGGTTCCTCCGAAAGCCAGGGATTTCACGACGACCGGGACCACGTTCGCCGGCTGAATCACTTCGCCGATGTCCGCGTAGTCGAGCTCGACCAGCTCGAGGCCGTCGATGCAGATCAACGGCGCAACCACCTCGAGCTCTTCGGACAGAATGCCGCCGAGTGATGCGCCGATGTCGCTGTCGAGCGCGATCACGAGCGGCAAACCCGCGGCGATGCTGCGCGGGAGGGCGGCGACAATGCCCTCGGCGAGGGCACGAATCTGCGTGTAATGCGGCTCGCCACGCCACGGCAGCGCGATCACCACGGGCGCATCACCTTCCGTCAGATCGAGCCGCGTGAAGCCACTGCGAATCGCAGCCGCGACGGACGGCGCATCCAGAAGACGGGCATAGACGACCGGCAGGTTGCGCAAGGGCAGCGCGCCCGGGTCGGAGATGTGCACCGTGTTGCCACTGAGCTGCACGCTGAACTGGGACGCGCCGAGCACGGTGGCGCGGATACCCTCGCCGAGCGGCACCGGAGGCGCGGGCAGCCGGCCTGCATCGGCGGCGCGGCGCAGTGCCGCGGCGAGGTCCGGCCCGAGATCGCCGTACGTGGTCGACTCACGGCCGTAGATATATTCGGCGACGCCGCCCGAAAACGTCAGCGCGGTCGGGCGGTGGCCGTCGATCTCCAGCGGCTCGGTGAGCAGGAAACTCTCAGACACGCGGCTGCGTGGGCCGCCGTTGAGATATTCCAGGAGGATCTCGGCCAGGGCGTCGCCAATTCGTGCACGCTCGGCTGCAGGCAGTTCCGCGCCAAACTCGAGCGGAATGTTCAGCATCTCCGCGATCGCACGTGCCGACGGCTCGATTCGCGCGACGCGCTCGTGCTCGTCGACCGCAACCAGGCGCCCACCGACGTGGATGGCGGCGGTGCGCAAAATCTCGCCATCGTGCAGCAGGCCGAGCTTGCTGGTGCCGCCGCCGACGTCGACGTGCAGCAGCGTCTGTTTGCGGGCGTGCGACAGGGCCACCGCGCCGGAGCCGTGAGCCGCCAGGATGCCTTCGAGGTTGTGGCCGGCTGAAGCGCACACGAACTTGCCGCCCTCTTTCGCGAACAGCTCGGCGACGGCGCGGGCGTTGGCGCGCTCCAGGGCGGCGCCGGTCAGGATGACCGCGCCCGTGTCAACATCGTCGTGCGTGAGGCCGGCGTCGGCATAGGCGCTTTGAACGAACTGCTCGAGTTGCTCGACGTCGATGAGCCCGTCGGAGCGGTACGGGGTCAGCAGAATCGGCGAGCGATGGAGCACCTCTCGTTTGACGACGACGAAGCGACTGCTCAGCGACTCCTTGAGACGCTGCAGGTGCAGGCGTGCGAACAGCAGATGTGAGGTGGACGAGCCGACGTCGACGCCGACCGTCGTGAGCTCGACGTTGTCGAGGCTCCATGGATCGACACCGCCGCCGGTGCCTCCATCGCCGTGGTCGTCGTCATGAATATGAAAGTCGTCGTCCGTTTCGTGGAAGAAGGCGCCGCGCAGCATCAGTTGCATGCACACCGCGCAACGTATCTTCGGCGTCGCGGGCTGGCGCTGTGGCGTCCAGATTGTTCAACTTGCAAGTTGATTCCGTTCGCGCCAGGGTGCAAGTCGGTCATCGAAACCTCGTGATGGTGTCGAGGAGAGCGGGCGTGCCGTCTTTCACCTGCGCGATCGCACGCTGCAGGGCGGGGGCCAGGTCGCATGGGTCTGCGATCGGGCCCTCGGCGTACCAGCCGAACGAGCGGGCGAGGCCGGCGAAGTCCGGTGCGGGACCAGACATGTCCATGCCGATACTGGCGCGCTCGACGGGCGTCCCACGCGCGCGCGCCATGCGGATCTGGTGCTCCCAATCGTTGTAATAGGCGCGGTTGTTGAACATGACGATCAGCATCGGGATCTGATGCTTGGCGGCAACCCAGAGCGCGCCAGCGTCGAACATCAGGTCGCCATCCGGCTGGATATCGACCACGAGCCGGCCAGTGCCTTTGTGCGCCAGCGCCACGCCGAGCGAGATCCCGATCTGGGTGGACGTGCCGAGCTCTTTGCCAGGGTGGCGATAAGGCTCGTCGATGTCCCAGAGCTTCGGCACCCAGTCGCGGAGCGTGTTGGCGGTAAGGACCCAGTCTTCGTCTTTGATCGCTTCCCAGATCTCCAGCGCCAGTCTGCCGGTCGTCATGGGCGAGGCGTCCCAATCTTCGCGCGCCTGGGCGTTCCACCGCGCACGCGCCCCCTGGTGCCGTTGAGCGATCGCGTCGCGCCGTTCCGCGAAGCGTTCGGCGGAGTCAGTACGTTCCTCAACGAGGTCAGCCAGTGCAGGCACGGCAAGCGACGTGTCAGCCAGGATCGACAGTCGCGTTCCCTGGTACCGACCGTAATCGGTCGACCAGCTCGAGAGTTCGAGATCGGAAAAGCCGACTTCGGCCCAAACGCACGCCGCCGGAACGCGCGACTGTACCGTTCGCGTCGTGCTGTCCAGACGCATCGTCGGTCGCTCGAGGTCGCGCACATCGAGCGCAACGAGCAGGTCGGCCTCTTCGAGCACGTCCGTATGGGTCATGTTCAGCGGGTGATTGGACGGAAAATTGTGGCGGGCACGCACGTCGACCACCGGCGCGCCGAGCGCTTCTGCCAGGCGGACCAGGTGCGGCACGGTCGCGGGATCGCGTCCGAGGAACTCAGCCAGCAGCACGGGTCGCTCGGCCTGGACGAGCATGTCAGCCAGGCACTCCAGGCTGGCCGGGTCGGCGGCCATGCGTGTCGGTACACGCACCGCGTCTGTCGATGGCAGCGGGACGCCGCGATCGAGCGGATCCTCCTGGAGCTGCGCGTCGTAGCACAGATACACGGGCCCTTGCGGTTCGCTCATTGCAACCCGGTACGCGCGAGCAAACGAAGCCGGAATGCTGTCGACCGTTGCCGGCTGGTCGTCCCACTTGGTGTAGTCGCGGACGGCATTGCCCTGGACGTTCGCCGTGTGGATCCAATCGATGCGCGGTCGGCGGCGCGCCTCGTTCATCGGCCCGGTCGCGCCGAGGACGAGCACCGGCGCGCGGTCGATGTAGGCGTAGTAGATGGTCATGCACGAGTGCAGCAGTCCCACGACGTCGTGCACGATGGCTGCCATTGGCCTGCCGCTGGCTTTCGCAAAGCCGTGCGCCATACCGACGGCCGTCTCTTCGTGCTGGCACAAGATCATCTCGGGCATGACATTCCCGCCGTAGTTGACGAGCGAGTCATGCAGTCCGCGATAGCTGGAGCCTGGATTGACGGCCGCGTATGGAATCTCGAATTGTTTGAGGCAATCGACGATCAGGTCGGAGCCGTAACGGCGGGCCTGGGCCACAATCAGTTCGGCGCCGCTAGACCGCGATCGACCGCGCTCTGAACGAAGGTCGGATCAACGACCTTCCCCAGATCGACGGACTTCAGCTTCTCGTTCTTGGGCTCGAGGATCGCGAGGACGTTGCTGAACTGCTCAGCGCGTGGGAATGGACTGGACGGCAATACTTCCTTCACGAAGAAGTCGTATGTACCGTTCATGGCTTCGTCGTCGTCGGACTTGAAGTACTTCTTCAGCACGCCGACTGTGAAGGCTTTGTCCGTCCTGGCCCTCGCGATGCCCTGTACGAGTGCATCGACGAAATGTTGCGCGACGTCATGATGGTCATTCACCCACGGCCGTTGTGCTGCGACCACCGTGTTCACCGCCGGCAGTTTCTGGCCGGCGAGATCGAAGATCGGGTGCAAACCGTGCCGCTCGAGCTCGTAACTGGCGGGCGGATCGTCGAGCCCGCCCTGGACGGCGCCACCGAGCATCGCGGCGGTGCCGTTCGTGTGCGAGCCGACGGGCACGAGTGTCACGTCCACATCTGGATCGAGGCCTTGTGCCTTGAGCGCAACGCGCGTAGCGATATCGCCAGAGCTCCCGGCGCTGCTGATCTGCAGTTTCTTCCCCCTGAGGTCGTTCGCGCTCTGGATGTCAGGCGCGACTTCGACCAGATACGGAAACACGGGTGCCAGCGTCGCCAGGACGACCAGGTCGGCGCCGGAGGTCGTCGCGCTGAGCACTTCGGCGCCACCTTGCAGGCTGATGTCCTGGCCACCTGAGAGCAGCGCAGCCATCGCATTTGAGCCACCGCTTCCCTGCGTGAGATTCACATCTAGCCCGTTCTGCGCGAAATAGCCACCTTCGAGCGCGACCCAACTGGCCAGGTCGTCGGCCGAAAGATTGCTGTAGCCGACGTTCAGCTTTGTGGGCGGGGACGTTGGAGCAGCCGTTGGCGCGGGGGGCTGGGCGGGCGTGCACGCGCTCAAGAGCACGAACGCCGCGGTACACAGCGCCAGGCATGCCCTGGACTCAGGCATGCGGCACGCGCCAGCTCTGAAAACGCTGCTCGATCTTCTGCAAGATAAAGGTCAGCAGCACGCCCGCTCCGGCCACGATGATCAGGCCGACGAAGACTCGCGAGGTCTGAAAGGTCTGGCCCGCCTGGGCCATCATCAGGCCGATACCAGCCTGTGCGGCGACGAGCTCCGCGACCACGACGCCTGTCAGAGCGTGTGCCAGACCGAGTCGCAAGCCGGTGAGGATGAACGGGACCGACCCGGGCAGGACGACCGTCCGAAACAACTGCGCGTCCGAGGCGCCGAACGACCGCGCCGCTTTGACCAGAGCGGGATCCAGATTGCGGGCCGCGGCCGCGGTGTTGATCACGATGGCGAAGATCGCCCCCAGGAACACGACGGCGATCTTCGAATTGATGCCGATGCCGAACCAGATGATGAACAGCGGGGTCAGCGACACGCGCGGGATGCTGTTGAAAAACGTGACGAACGGATCGAAGGCGTAGCTGACGCGTCTGTACCAGCCGATCAGCATGCCGAGGGGCAGCCCGATGATGATCGCGAGCGCGAATCCGAGGATCAATTCCTGGCCGCTAACCCAGAGGTCCTGCCAGATGGTGCCCTTTGCGACATACGCGCCGAACGCGTTGGCGATGTCGACCGGACCGGGGAGGAAGAGCTCTGGTACCAGGCGTCTGAACGCGATGATCTGCCAGATCGTGCCGAAGATCACGACCGACAGCGCCCCAATGAGAAAGCCTTCGTAGCGCGCGAGTGGGCCCGGCTGGCCAGGGATGCGGGCCGCCCTTCCGTCGGCCCGCTCGCCGGTGGCGGTGCGGGCGCTCACCGTGAATGCCATACCTGTTTATGCGCTCTCGCGCACCTCCTCCTCGATGCTTCGCCAGATCGCGTCTTCGTAGTCGATGAAGTGTGGATCACGCTTCACGCTCAGGTCACGCGGTCTAGGCAGATCGACGTCGACGCACGTCTTGACGCGGCCCGGTCGGCGCGTGAAGACGAGCACGCGGTCAGCCAGGTATACGGCTTCTTTGATGTCGTGAGTGATGAACAGCGCCGTTTTGCGCGTTTCACCCCAGATACGCAGCAGCTCCTGCTGCATGAACTCACGTGTCTGCGCGTCGAGCGCGGCGAACGGCTCGTCGAGTAGCAGCATCTCGGGATCGGTCGCCAGGGCGCGCGCCAGATTGACGCGCTGCTGCATACCGCCCGAGAGCTCGGTCGGGTACGAGTCTTCGAAGCCGTCCAGGCCGACCAGCTTGATGAACTGGCGGGCGCGGGCGGTGCGATCGGCCTTCGAGAGGCTTTGCTGCATCTCCAGGCCATACCCGACGTTGCCGACCACCGTGCGCCACGGCAGGAGGCTGGCTTGCTGGAAGACCATGGCTCGGTCCGCGCCTGGGCCGGCGATCGGGGTGCCGTTGAGCTCGAGGACGCCGCCTGAGATGGGCAGCAGGCCGTCGACGGCGTTCAGGAAGGTGGTTTTGCCGCAGCCAGACGGACCGACGATGGAGACGAACTCGCCAGGACGGACCTCGAGACTTGCGCCGTCGACAGCCAGAAATGGCCTGCCGGAGCGCTCCACCCAGTAATGGATCGAGACGTCGGCAGCCCGCAGCTTCGCGGTGCCATTGGTCTGATGATCAGTCCGTATAGGTGAGGAGCATAGTGTTGGGCGCGCGAGCCGGTCAATGATCATGGTGGCCCGTGCGGCATGTCGACGCGTCCGGGCTGGCGCTGTTAGCGTCGAGATTGTTCAACTTGCAAATTAGTTGCTCCGGCTGGTCGAGCGGCAGCCCGCGTTGACTACATGCGGGCCTGGTCCTAAGGCAACGTACTGAGGAATCTCTCCATCGAATCGGCGATGCCTTGCGCGAGCAGTTGCGGGTTCCCGATCAGGTACTGCCGATCAGTAGCGTTAGTCAGGTACGCCATTTCGATGATGGCCTGTGGCACGCCCGGAGCCACCGCATGGCAATACCGGCGCGAGTTGAAGGCGTAGTAGTACCTCATGCGCAGGCTGATGTGTTCGTCATCGCGCGGGAGGTTCGTGACCTGACCATACGTATCCTCGAGTGACTGCACCAGTTCATCGTCGACGTCGGGCACGGAGCTGAAGCCTGGCCGCGCAACCTTGAAGCCGCGCGTCTGGCCGGTGGTGTCGCCATCGGCATGGATAGCCAGGAACGCGTTCGCACGATAGTGCTCGGGAACGGTCGCGGGTAGGACGTCCGCCTCGATGCCGTCGGATTGGAGCAGGGCCGCAGCCCGCTGGGCGACATCGAGATTGACCTGCCACTCCTGCTTGCCGCCGCCCGAAGCTCCCGCCCCGAGGCCTTTGAGCTCGGTCGGCAGCTGGTCGAGCTGCCAGTGGCCGACCTGAAGGCCGACGCGCTTCTGGCCCGGCGGGTCATACAGCGGGGTGGGCGGAAGTGGCGTGCGGAACGAGCGGAAGAAGCCCTGAGCGCCTGGCGATCCGGGCGCGGGTAGCGGAGCAACCGCCGTCGGGCAGGAGGCGTCCGTGGGCTGTGGCTGGCTGTCGTCAGGTTGCGCGTCCACCGCGCCAGCCTGCGCATCTGGCACTGCTGGGGCGTCGGTGGCTACCGCGGCCGTTCCGTCAGTCGGGGCTGTCGTCGGCGCGACCGTCGGCGCCTCGGTGGGCACGGCCGTTGGCATGGCCGTCGGTCCAGCAGTTGGGCTGGGTGCGACCGTCGGCTCCGCAGCCAGTTGCGAAGCTGGCGCCGACGGTGCACACGCACTCAGTGCAAGCAGCGCGGCAGCGACCGCAAAGCGGCGGCGGACCTCCATACGCGTCGAGCAGGGTACGCGGCGCGCTATTCAGCGTGCCAATAACTGGCCCCTAGCTCGCCTTGCTGAGCGCCTGCTGCACGGCCTGGACGAACGCCTGCGTGCTGTACGTCGCGCCGCTGATGGTGTTCACCTGCGCGCTCTGCTTCGCGATCACCTGCGCCGGCAGCGAGGCGATGCGGGACACCGGGTACTCCGTCGAGACACTGGTGATCTGGACGTTGCTGGTCTGGCCGTTCTGGACGGTGACCGAGACGTTGACCCCGCCGCGGCGGCTCGTCCCCGAGCCTGTGTAGGTGCCGTCTTTGTAGGCAACGGTCGTGCTCGCGGCGCTCGAGGTGCTCGTGGCCGTTGGTTGAGCCGAGGCACCCACGACTGGTGTCGCCAGGCTGGTGCTGGAGGTGGCGGTGGCGGTCGTACTCGAAATCGTCGGCGCTACGCTCGCTGCGCTCGCACCGGCCATCCCCGCGTCGGCCGAGCGGGTGGCAACGAAGCCTGCGAAGTAGATTGTCGCGATCGCCGACGTACTGAGCGCGACGAGTCGCCTGGGCATCTTGCGGGCCATTGGGGAGAAGTGTCCTTTCGCGTGTGCGATAGACATTGGTATAGGCTCGCCGCCTTGGACGCGGCTTGGCGCTTCTACTGGAAGGCGGGCAGCACCTCGTCCACGAATAGCCGCAGGTCCGTGGTGTCGGGAAAGCCCGCGAAGACCATCTGAAACAGGTCGAAGCCAAGGTCAACCAGTTCGTGCAGGTGATCGACGAGCGCAGCTGGCTCGCCCACGAACGGCGGCACGGCATCCTGCAGCTTGGCGCCTGCCCAGCGTTCGGCCTCAGCTTTCGATCTGGCCAGATAGCACACGCGTGTGATCGTCCGACGCACGCTGGCTGGATCGCGGCCGACATCGCGACAGTGCTGGTCGAGAACCTGGAGCTTGTGCTTCAGGACGTCGACTGGCCGCATAACGCTGTTCCACCAATCGGCGTGCTCGGCCACGGCGCGCAGCGTGAGCTGTTCGCCGTCGCCGCCGATCATGATGATGGGCGGCGGCACGGGCCGTGGCTCGCAGTAGGCGTTCTCGATGCGGTAGTACTGGCCCTCGAAACTCGCGGGCGATTGGGTCCACATCGCACGCATGATCTTCAGGCCTTCCACCATCTGCGCGATGCGGACGCGAGCGGATGGGAATTCATAGCCGTATGCCCTGTACTCCGCCCCGTGCCAGCCGGCGCCGTAGCCGAGGATCAAGCGCCCGCGCGAGAACGCCTGCAGGCTCGCCGCCATCTTCGCCATCAGTGGCGGGTGGCGGTAGGAGTTCGCCAGGACGATCGTGCCGAGCATCTGGCCGGGGTAGCGCGCTGCCACCCAGGTGAGCTGTGTCCACACGTCCATGCGGAACGGCTCGGCGGTCATGAGATGGTCAGAGACCCAGAACGACGAGAAGGACTGGCTGGCGATGTCGAGGACGTCTTCGAGATCGCGCACGAACGTTTGGGCTGGAAAACGTTCGATGCCACGGGTGCCGCTGGGCGGGTTGTAGCCGAAGTCGACTCGTCGGGTGGAGGGCATTGCGCGTCATCCTACCCAGGAGATCGCGCCAGGCGCGCCTCGCCGCGCTGTTCTGCTTGCTATCTGGTAGTGAAGCTGGTGCCGCGGCAGGCATCCTGCGGGGGCTGGCGCGGTTGCTTGCCGGAAGTGTTCAACTTGCAAGTTGATTGCTTGGCTAGTCGAGCGCGGGCTGGCGCGGTTGCTTGCCGGAGTGTTCAACTTGCAAGTTGATTGCTTGGCTAGTCGAGCGCGGGCTGGCGCGGTGGCTTGCCGGAGTGTTCGACTTGCAGTTGAGTCCTCGGGCTAGTCGAGCGCGGGCTGGCGCGGTTACTTGCCGGAATGTTCGACTTGCAGTTGAGTCCTCGGGCTAGTCGAGCGCGGGCTGGCGCGGTGGCTTGCTGAAATTCTCGACTGAGCTATTCGGGCAGGGTTTGGGTGGCGATCGCCGTGGCGAGCTGCCGACGGATCCTGAGCATGCCAATCGCCACCAGGCCGGTGGCGGCGAGCAGCGCGGTCGCCCCCATGGCGCCGAACGCGTAGGCGCCGCCATACGCGTTGCCCAGCGTCCCGACCGCCGGCGCGCCGACCGCACGGCCCCCGAGCACCGTCGTTTCACCCAGCGCCGCGGCTACGGCCGCGCGGTCGCGCCCGAGCCACCGGATCAAAGCCAGCTCGGCCCCAAGCCGTGTGCCGCTCGCGCCCATGCCCAGGACCGAGGATGCGACGACGAACACAGGCACAAAGCCCGTCGCCAGAGCGGACGCAAAGCTCCCGATCACCAGGATGAGCACGCCTGCGCCGATGACTCGGCGCGGCGAAACGCGGTCGGCCATCCGACCGAAGAACAGGAACCCGAGTCCGACCACTGCGCTGCCCACGGTCAGCATCAGTCCAGCGTTTGCGAGCGGTTGGCCCTGGTGCACCAGCTCTGAAGGCACGAGCGCCGCACGACCCGCGTCCGCCGCGCTGGCGAGGCCGAGCGCAGCCAGCGCTTGCCACGGGAGCCCTTGAGCGGCAATGGCCGACCAGCCCGGCCAGGCGGAGCGCGGTGGCAGCGAGCCGAATGTCGCGCACGGCAGCATGACCGCCGCCCCGAAGGCGAACAACAGCAGCACGGGTAAGAGTCCGAACATGTCGGCGAGCGTGCCGCCGGTCCAGGGGCCGAGCGCGCCACCCGCGCCACCGGCCAGCCCGAGCAAGGCCAGTGCCCAGCCATCCCGACCAGGTCGTGAGGCGCCGATCACCAGGGCTGGCATGCCGACGTACACGGCCATCGCGGGCAACGCGGACATGACGAAGATGGCCATGATCTGCGTGTTTCCGAGGCCACTCAGCGCGATGATGGGAAGCAAGACCAGCACGAGCAGTCCCACCTGCGTCACCCGACGCGCGCCATGGCGCAGCGTGATTGCGGGCAGCATCAACGCTGCCGGTAAACGGCTGATCTCGCACACGGCGTACAGGATGCCCAGCACGGTTGTGCCTGCACCGTCCTGCATGAGACGGCCGGCGACCACGGCCGACCACGCAGCGGAGCCGAGGTTGAAGGCGAAGATCGCGCTGAGGATCGGCAGCAGGGCAAAGTCCTCCGCGAACGACGTCCGGACGTCCTTCACCCACTGCATGTGTGGTCCGCCTTTATGACACGTCCAGCGTCAAGAGAAAAGAATCTCGACCAACCAAAGTGTTGCAAATCTGTTTAAATGTCCGGAAACCTGTTTGGATGCGCTTCCCAGACGGGTTTTTCTGGGGTGCTGCCACGGCAGCGCACCAGGTCGAGGGGTCCAATACCCACAGCGACTGGTGGCGAGCGGAGCAGGCCGGTCAGCTGCCACACCGTTCCGAAGAGGCCTGCGACTCATGGCGCCGCTGGTCTGAGGATGTGCGTCTGCTCGCGGACATCGGGCTGAACGCCTACCGCATGTCTGTCGAGTGGGCGCGGATCGAGCCTGAGCCCGGCCGCTTCGATCAGTCGGCGCTCGATACGTACCGTCGCTTGCTCGAAGCACTCCGCGCGGCACACATCGAGCCCATGGTGACGTTGCACCACTTCGTGTCTCCCGACTGGGTCGCCGATCTCGGCGGCTGGGAGAACCCGGACATCGTCGAGTACTTCGAGACGTACGTGGAGCGCGTCGCGCGTGAGCTTGGGTCGCTCGTGCGCTGGTGGGTGACGATCAACGAGCCGAGCATTCTCGGGCTCAAGGCGTACATCGAAGGCAGTTGGCCGCCGTTCATGCCGGGCCACTTCCGCGGCTACCTTCGGCTGATGCGCCATGCGCTACGGGCGCACGCCCGGGCCCGCCAGGCGCTACGTGCCGCTCGCTCGGATGCGCTGGTCAGCATGGCGTTCGCATTGTGGCCGATGGAGCCGCTGCGGGCGTGGAGCCCGCTCGATCAAGCGATCGCCTTTCTGGGCGACTGGTTGTGGCAAGGCCGCGTCCTGCGTCGCGCTCTGCCGCGACTGGATTGGATCGGTGTGAACTACTACTCGCGCAACGTGGTCGGGTTTCCGCCGGGCGCGCCAGCGAATCCGGAACGCACCGACTTCGGCTGGGAGATCTATCCGCGGGGTCTGTACGACGTGCTGCGGCGTGTCGGTGTTTACCGGCGCCCGGTGGTGATCACGGAAAACGGCATCGCCGACGCGAGCGATCGACTGCGCGCGCGCTACATCGTGCAGCACTTGATCGAGGCGCACCGCGCGATTCAGGACGGAGTCGACCTGCGCGGGTATATGCATTGGTCGCTGCTCGACAACTTCGAGTGGGCAGAAGGTTTTTCAATGCAGTTCGGACTCGCGACGCGTGAACGCCGGCCACGACCTAGCGCGCGCGTCTACGGTGAGATCGCGCGCGCAAACGCCATCAGCGAGGAGCAACTGGCGTTGGCAAGCTGAGTCACGCTACGGGCGTTTCGGCCGCCCGAACGTACGACTCCGAGCCGCGGGCGTCAGCGTCGGCTGCCGAAAACTTCTCGGTGACCTGGTAGGCGAGTGAGCGTCCAAACAGCAGGCGCGTGTGTGCATCCAGGGCTGGGAGCGCGACCATGGTCAAGCCGGTGAGGGGCAGGACGAGGAACCCGGCGAGTCCAGAGACCAGTTTCCACAGGTTGGTCTCGTCGTCCGACCACCAGCGCAAGAGGATATCGCCGAGGATCGCAAGTACGAGTGAGGGTAGACACAGGCCGAGCAGCATGGACACGGCTGCTGTCTGCGAGATGGCGAGTGCGGTGCGCGCGTAACCCGGGTTCAGCAACGGCGGAACCAAGCCACCCAGCGTCAGCAGGAACCAGTGCGACGGCCACACCAGGTGCTCCTCGTCGTACCACCACACCCGCGCGACACGGATGTGCCACGGAATGTGCCGCGCTCGTAGGCCCTGCAACGCCAGGTACGGGATGTCCGAAACGCCCCACGCCCAGCGACGGATCTGCTGGTACGTGCTCACCACCGTGCCGAATGTGGTTGCGCCTTCCGCGGCGTCGGCGTAGACGGGCAAGTGAATAGCGCGCGCCCGCACACGCCGCCCGAGGTGCAGCCACACCTTGAAGAACATGTGCGAGTCTTCAGGCACAACGTCCACGTCCCAGAAGCGGACCCGCCGCGCGACCCACCAGGTCAACGAGTACGTCGACTGCGGGACGAGCCGATGCGTCGCCGCCAGGCGAGCAAGTGAATACAGCGAGAAGACGCTACTCACCGCTCGAATCAGCAGTGGCAGCCGCCCGTGATTGGCATAGAAGAGGATGGCCGGCTGATAGATATGCAGGCGACCGTCCGGATGCGACAGTATCGAGTGACCGAGGGCCGCCAGGTACTGTCGGTCGAGCCGCGAATCCGCGTCGCAGACCGTCACGACGAGGTGCTTCGGGTCGAGTCGGTCAGAGCCCATGAGCTCCTCCTCGACCCGCCGTGCAGCCCAGGCCAGGTTCGAGGACTTGCCCTTGACCTCGCCCGGCAGGTCCGGATGCTGGGTAACGAGCCATTCTCCGAAGCGCCAGGCAAAACGCTCGGTCAGGGCCGCCGCGCGTATCGGGGCCGATTCGTCTCGCTGCTCGAACGCAAGCACGACGGCGATGCGCTCGAGCCCGATCGTCTGTTGCGCGAGGCACTCGAGCGTCTCGGCCAGTAGTTCCTCGCTCTCCTTATACGTCGGGATGATGACCAGGTGATGCAAGCGCGAAAAGCCATGCAGCGCGGCGCCCGCCTGCGCCCAGTTGCGGCGTTGCGCGCGGGCGAGGCGACCCATACCCAGCACGAGCCCGACCGTGAACTCGATCGAGCGCCACAGCCAGTAGGCCGAAAACGCGACCAGGAAGTAGCCGAAGATATCGGGCGCGACGATCGCGGCCCAGATTGGTGAAGTCAGTGCGACCCACGCAACCGCGGGTGGCAGGATTTCGAGAATCCGACGCGGCACGGGGTCCAGTCCATCTGCTGCCCTGCTTGAAGCAACGCTGCTACAGGCGCGTGCTAGAGGGCGGGCCTCTGCCAGAGTGGTCATCGGTGGGACATGAGCACCCTGCATGCCGGGGGTTTCGACACGCGCGTTGCGGTTGAGTTGCGGATGCGTGACAGATCGTTGCCTGACGACGATGGCATAGGGCGCGGGGTTGCACGGAGTGTGCCGGTCGATCCGGAACGAGTAGCATCCCGCACGAGAGGCAGTCTTCACCGATGACGACTACGACCCGACCAGGCGCCGCGACCTCCGCGGGGGATATCACCTCAGCTGTTATCGCCAGCTTCGAACGCTGTCCGGACCCTCGGTTGCGCACAATCATGCAGGCGCTCGTACGCCACCTGCACGCGTTCGCTACCGAAGTGAACCTCACCGAAGAAGAATGGGCCGCCGCCATCCAGATCCTGACGGACACCGGCCACATTACCGACGACAAGCGGCAGGAGTTCATTCTGTGGTCGGATGCGCTGGGCGTGTCCATGCTGGTCGACGCGTTGGCGCACCAGAGTCCGAACGGAGCGACGGAGTCGACGGTGCTGGGTCCCTTCTGGACTCCGAATGCGCCGAAGCGCGCCTACGCCGACAGCATCGCCGGCGGCAACGACGCTGGTACACCCGCCCTGGTGCGCGGACGCGTGCTGGACACGGAGGGTCGACCGATCAACGGGGCCGAGCTGGACATCTGGCAGAACGGGGCCAACGGACTGTACGCGGTGCAGGACGCGGAAGCCGAGGAAGACCACCTGCGCGGCCGCTTCTATACCCGTGAGGATGGCTCGTACGCATTCGTTGGCGTTCGACCGGTGCCGTACACGATTCCACATGACGGACCGGTCGGCGCCATGCTCGACGCGGCCAAGCGCCACCCGTGGCGACCCGCGCACATCCACATGATCGTGACCGCGCCGGGCTTTCAGCGGTTGCAGACGCACATCTTCGATTCGACCAGCGCATACCTCGATTCGGATGCCGTGTTCGCGGTCAAGTCGTCGCTGATCCGCGAGTTTCAAGAACGCTCGCCTGACGACCCCGAAAGACCGGCCAGCATCGGCGCGCGTCCGTGGTGCCTGGTGGACAACGACATCGTCCTGGCGCGTGCCTGACCCCTACACGGCGGTCGGGTTGATCCCGTCCGTCCGCGGAGTGCGCAAACGTTCCGAGATTCAGCGCAACCTGGACCACATCAGCCACCTGATCGCCGCTGCGTCGTGGCTGTCGAGCCTGGATCTGCCAGTGCGGCTCGTCCTCCTGCCCGAGGGCGCACTGCAGGGCTTCACCGACGAAGTCTTCGACCTGGATCACGCCACCTACGCGCGCGAGTCAGCCATCGATGTGCCCGGTCCCGAAACGGAGTTCCTGGGCCAGCTGGCACGCCACTGGAACACGTTCATCATGGGCCAGGCAAAGGCCCGACACGAAGCTTTTCCCGACCGATTTTTCAATATCGGCTTCGCAATCAACCCGCAAGGCGAAGTGGTCCTGAAGCACTACAAGCTGGCGACGCTGTATCCAGTCGAGCACTCGGTCACTCCGCACGATGTCTGGGACAGATGGATCGAGCTCTACGGCCGGTCATTGGACGCGTTCTACCCGGTTGCCGACACGGAGATCGGCCGCCTGGCGGTGCTCATGGCCAACGAAGGATCGTATCCCGAGAACGCGCGCGGCCTGGCTATGAACGGTGCGGAGGTGGTCTACCGCGCGTCATATCCACATCCACACACCGGCAACGAATTCTTCGAGATTCAGAATCGCGCGCGGGCGCTGGACAACAATTTCTATATTCTCGCGCCTAACCTCGCGACGTACTACCTGGAGCAGGACTCCGACCTGCCCATTGACACCTTCGGCGGACAATCGATGATCGTCGACTACAAGGGGCGAGTCGTCGGCAAACACCTGTACGGCGCGGGCTCATCCTATGTCGCGGGCACGATCGACATCGACGCGCTGAGAAAATTCAGGGCGCAAGCGCAATGGGATAACTGGATGAAGGACCTGCGGAACGAGCTCTATCAGCTTGTGTACGAGCAGCCGATCTATCCGCCCAACCTGTACCTCGATCGCCCTCCGTACACCCATGCGGAGTTCCGCGAGCAGGTCATCCGTAAACAGATCGAGCTGATGCACGAGCGCGATATCTGGCGGCGGCCCTGACCTGACGGCGGATTCTGACATGGACGTCGTCGCGCACTGCGCGTCATTGCCGGGCGCGGTTTCGGAGCATCCGTTCGGACCTGAAACCCGCGTCTTCAAAGTCGGCGGAAAGATGTTCGCGATTCTGCACGACACGCGTGTGAGCCTGAAATGCCATCCGGCGCATGCGGTTGTCCTGCGTGAGCAGTGGCCGTCGGTGACCGCTGGCTATCACCTGAACAAGCGGCACTGGAACACGATCGAGCTTGACAGCAGTGTGCCCGACGCGGAGCTCGCCGCGTGGATAGAAGAGTCCTACGACCTGGTCGTCGATAGTCTGCCGCGCGCCCAACGCGAGGCGCTGCGTTAGCTGGTGAGGTGCTGAAGGACCACCTTGCGAACGTCCGGCCAGTAACCCGTGACCAGGTCAGGCGCGTACGGATCCCCGTGGTACGGCACCTCCATCGCCAGCTCGCCGTACTTGTTCTCGTTGATATCGCGGGCTGTCACCGGGTTATCGCGCGCGTTCGCCTTGACCCACTGAACGCCGCCGTCCCCGCTGGCGGGATCGACGATATACATCGTCCGAGCGATGCCGGGCATCGAAGTATCTGTTGGTGCCGAGCGCCCGATGTCCATCATCATCGAACGCAGATTGTCGACGAGCAATGGTTTGAGATCGAAGTCATAGGCGATCGACTCGTTGGCGACCTGACTGGTGAAGAACAACGCCGCGCGACTCATGAATGCAACGTCCGTGGAGTGCTCGCCCAGTGAGTCCATAATCGAGCGGAAGACGAGGTGCTTGCGCGCGTTGTGCTCCAGCGACGCGTCGTAATGTTCTTCGACCGGCACGGTTTTGATGAACTGGATGACCTGCTGCCCGTTCAGGTGCTGCATGCCCTTCGTAAATGAGCCGCCTGGATATTTCACACCGTCGAGGTAATACGCGTTGACATCGAAGGCGAGTGGTACGTCCACATCCAGGCCGCCGAACACATCGTCCGTTGCCGCCGCGATCGCTGCCTCCTTGAAGGCCAGCTGAAAATCGATCGACAGTCCAGTTGCGTCCTCGACGGTGCGTCCCATCACGTCGAAGCCGCCGAAGCTGTAGGTGCGGTCGATCTTGATGGGACCGACGTCGGTCTGACCGGTCGCCCTGAGAGCCTGCTCCATTTCAGGTGCGCGGATATCGTGTGTCAGCGAAACCAGATCGATGCTCTTGGTCCGGTAATCGTAGGAGAAGATCGTCAGGGAGCCGATGAATGCGCGTTCGGTGAGTGGCGGCTCGTGCGTCTCGCCATAGCCGAACAACAAAAAATTGAGACGCGACGCATTCAACTTCGGGTCGATACGAGTCCAGTAATTCGGGTCGGCGGCTGCGCGGGCCTGGCGTCGACGACTGGCTTCGGCGAGGAATGGGCGGAGAATGCGTTCGAATTGCGTGCCGAGGTAGGCGGCCGCGGTCGGCGCTGCTGTCGGCTGGGTCGGCGCGGTCTGGTCAGCGGCGGTTGTGGGCACCGCGCTTGGGACGTCGGTCGGAACGGATGGAGCCAGCGCGAGCTCCGGGTCTTCGGTTTGAACGGGCGCGGGCGCGGAGGCGATCACGGCGCCCGCAGTAAGCACAAGAACGATTCCGCCAGCGAGCAAAAATTGGCTGGCGCGGCGTTGCGGGAGACGCACTGGACGCGGATTGTTCCACACCCTTGTGCACTTTGTCGTCCACCCCGGCGGCACGACTCCGTCGCAGGTTGTTGTCGAGCCCGACAGGTGTTCGATACGGCAGAACAGGCCCTCCCTCGCGAGATGCAGGAGGAGTTACACGCGTTCCTGCGTCAGTAACACGGGGTAGATGCCGCCCGCCGCCGCGATCAACGGCCAGACGTTTGACATCTCCGAGACGCTGACTTCGATGAGCGACGGCGCTCGCGCCGAGATGGCGGACCGTAGTGCTGGACCGAGCTCGTCTGGCGTAGACACGCGTTCGGCGCCGACGCCAAACGACCGAGCCAGCGCGACGAAGTCCGGGTTGACAAGCTCGGCGGCGATGATGCGGCCGCCGAAGCTGAGCTGCTGCGTGCGTTTGACGTTCCCGAACGCCCCGTCGTTGAAGACGATCGAGATCACGGGCAAAGCGTGTTGCCGCTGGGTCGCCAGCTCGGAGATCGTGTAGAGAAAGCCGCCGTCGCCCGCGAGGGTCACCACCACGCGATCAGGATTGCCTGCTTGCGCTCCGAGGGCGGTGCTGAAGGCGGAGCCAAGGGTGCCCTCGTAACCAGGCCCAATGAACGTGCGCGGCGCATAGACGGGGAAGCCGACTGTTCCGAAGAACGTCACTTGTGTGAGATCGTTGACCACGATGGCGTCGTCGGGCAGGGCATCTCGGATAGCGCGGCAGAACGCCGCCTGCGGCTGATATGCCTCGAGCTGTTTCGCCGCGGCGTGCTTGTGCTGTTTCAACTCCGAACGGCGGGATGGCCGGCGCTGGCTACCGTCCAGCTCGTCACGCAGAGCGGCGAGCGCCGCGCGCGCGTCGGCCAGGATGCACACGGCAGGCGGACCAGGGCGTGCGAGCTCCTCCGGGTCAGCATCGATGCGGATGACGCGTGCTCCAGGCGCCAGACGCCACACGCGAGTCGGCTGCCAGAACCGCGTCCCGACCGCGAGCACCGCGTCCGCTTCCTCGACCAGCGCCTGACCCGTCACTCCCGTGTGGGCCAGGTCGTCGCGATCAGACAGGACGCCGCGCCCGTCCACGCTCATCACGACGGGGGCCTCCAGCAGCTCCGCCACCGCCGCCAGCTCATCCCACGCGGCAGCGGCGAGGGTGCCACCACCGCTGTAGATAACCGGCCGCTCAGCCGCGTGCAGCAGCCGAGCGGCCTCGCGCACCGCGTCAGGGTCTGCCGCGGCTGGTAACGGGTTTGCCTGGGGCGCCAGCAGTTCGACGTCGGCACACGACTGCAGCACGTCAACGGGTAGCTCGAGCGCCACTGGCCGCGGGCGGCCCGTGCTCAGCCGTCGCACCGCCTCGCGCACCAGGCCTGGTATTTGGGCAGGTGAGCTCGCCTGCGCCGTCCATGCTGTGATCGCACCGAGCACGGCGTGCTGATCGCGTAGCTCGTGCAGCAGCCCGTAGCCGCCGCCGATGCCACGCGAGTCGACCTGGCCCGCCAGACACAGCACGGGCGACGAGCACGCGTAGGCTGTTGCCAGCGCCGCGCCGGCGTTGAGCACGCCAGGGCCGGGCACGATGAGACACACGCCCGGACGACCCGTCGTGCGTGCATAGCCATCGGCCATGTATGCCGCGCCCTGCTCGTGCCGCGTGTGCAGCACGCGGACGCGTTCGCGGACGTCGTACAGGCCATCGAAAGCCCAGTCGAGCTGGACGCCCGGTAGCCCGAAGACCACCTCAACGCCTTCGGACAGCAGCGCTTGCGCCAGCGCCTGTCCGCCGCTCAGCTGCACCCGCGTCAGGCTAGCGGACGACGGACTTCAGATGATCGCGACGCCTGGCCAGGTTCGCCGGGCTCAGGCGACGGCCGAATCGTCCTCCACAATCGCGTCGCCTGCAAAGGGCGAAAGCTCGGACTGCGGCAGGATCGCTCGGCGCGACGGTCGAACGATGTGGATATGGCTCGGCTCGGCAACGTCCGCGCACATGGCCGGCGCGCCATCCAGGTCGAAGAGTTGGCAACAGGTTGGAAATCTGGTCAAAGCGCGCCTCCTTATCTACCAGGTGTAACGGCTGATGCACGCGCAGTATTCCCCGCGCGTGTAGTGCTGTAATGGACGATATGGCTGGCAACACGTTGCTCGTAGTGGACGTGCAACGCGGGTTCATCAACTCGTTCACGCGGCATATCCCCGCCAGAATTGCGCGCCTGATCGATACAGGCGCCTACGAGACCGTTCTCTACACGCGCTTCGTCAATTCGCCGGACTCGCCGTACCATCGCTTGCTCGACTGGCACGGCAGCTCAGAAGCACCGGAAACAGAGCTTGCCGACGAGGTGACTCGCTTCGCCCAGGATGGGAACGTCTACGACAAGCACGGCCTGACGGGTGTCCCCGACACACTCGCGGAACGCGTCACCGGAGACAAGCTGCAGGAGATTGCCGTGGTAGGGATCGACACGGACATGTGCGTGTTGAAGATCGCCATGGACCTGTTCGACCTCGGCATTGAGCCGATCGTGCTGATCGATTGCTGTGCCAGCACGGCGGGTCTGCAGGCGCATCTGGCAGGCCTTGCCATCCTGAGCCGCAACATCGGGCCTCACCAGCTTCGGCTGACCGACCTGCACGAGGGCTATCTCACCGCTCCCGACGACGACCCGAGCCCCGACTGACACCATGCCTGAACCGATCGCCACGCGACCGTACATGCCAGGCTATGGACTACGCGGCCCTCAGGAAGGCACAGGCCTGCTTACCTGGGCGTGGGCGGAGCAACAGCTCGAGCATTCGCGCAACTTCTGGCTGGCGACGCACTGGCCAGACGGGCGGCCGCATGTCATGCCGGTCTGGGCAGTATGGCTAGACGGCGCAGTCTGGTTCAGCTGCAGCAACGCGTCACGAAAGTCGCGCAACCTGGCGCACGATCCGCGATGCACGGTGACGACTGAGAACGCGAGCAGCCCGGTAGTAGTTGACGGGACAGCTTCGCTCGTCACAGACATGGCCGCGTTGCGGGCGCTTCTGGATGCTGAGAATGCGAAGTACGGCACCAATTACGGCATCGAGATGTTGGACCCGGCCTCGAACAGCGCCTTTCGGGTACAGCCGTATTGGGCATTCGCGCTGGTGGCGGACGATTTCACGGGCTCGCCGACGCGCTGGACGTTCGCAGCGGATTCTTGACCCTGGACGGAACGCGATCTATCGTCCCAGCAGGTAGTTCCGAACAATGTGGCAGGATGAGCGCGGCTGGCCCCGACCTGAGCTGCGGGCCGGCAATGAGGACCGAACGCAGGTCATCGCCGAGTTACAGCGGCACTATGTGGAAGGCCGGCTCACCGCGGACGAGCTCGGTGAGCGTGTGACGCAGGCGAGCGCGGCGAAGACCTTTGGTGAGCTTGCCAGCACCGTGTCCGATCTGCCCGCCGCAGCCCACGCGCCCATGCGCCCTCGGCGCGCATGGGAGGGCGGCCTGTTCGGTCTGCCGATCGAAGCCGTCCTGGCGGCCGTGGCAGTGCTGGCGCTCCTGGTGGTTCTGGTTTTGCCCGGCTTGCACATGGGTATGTTCCCGATGGGGCCGCTGTTCATCTGGGGCTTTTTCTTCTTTGGTCGCCCCGGCCGCTGGCGCCGTTATCACTGACTGACTAGCGCCCACCGTTCAACAACGCGTTCGGATCGTTACCGGCGCCTACGACGATCCGTGTGACTCCGCCGCTCGAGTCGAGCGCGTAGACAGCCAGGAGCTGTCCGGGCTGGCCGCCGAACCTCTGGAAAACCGTGGCCGGCAGGGCTTCTGCGAGTGTGGCACTGGTGAAGCGCTGCACAGCGAACTCCGGGTTGCCTTCGGGCTGAGGATTTGGCGGCTGCGCGTCTTTCGGCAGCAGGTTGCGCGCCTGAGCCTGTGCCTGGTCGAGCGTCATCGGCGGTGCGGTTGTTTGTTGCTGCAGTTGCACGATCAGCGCTGCTCGGCCGTTGATGTCGGGCACCAGTAGCACGTGGTACTCGTACGCGCCCTTGCGGTAGCCCACCAATCCATCGGGGGTTTGGCCGGCCGGGGCGCCATACGCCGCATCCAGGTCGGCCCGAGTGTTGCCGAGCCCGCCCGCGTTGGCCACCTGGCCGCTGAACGCGGTCGGGCTAGGCGGTGCGGCCGGTGCGGGCGAGGCTGGAATCGGCGATGGGGTTTCCGCCGCGACGGGGCTCGCCGGAGCGACCTCGACTGGCGTTGGTGCAACCGTCGGCACCGGCGAGGGACTCGGCGCTTCTGTCGGAATCGGCGACTGCACGGTCGTGGGACTCGGCGGCGGCGAAGCGATCGCGGCTGACGTTGGAGGCGACGGCGCCGCGAGAGTGGGTGGCGGCGAGGGACTGGGGCTGGCCAACGCCGCGATGGGGCTCGGCGTGTTGACCGCGACTTCAGATCCGCGGCGGTTCAACAGAAACACCCCGACCGCCCCGATGATGATGAGCAGACCGACGGCGAGGGCGATCCAGGGCAGGCGATTGCTTGGCGCGCCTGAAGGGACGGCCATACCTCTATCGTTGCACGCCACGGTCCGCGCGGTAAGGTTCGCGCGTGATTTCGCCGGGGGCGCACGTGGTCCGCATTGGGGAGGACGCCGGACGGGCCGCGCTCCTGGTCGACGGCGTGGTGCAGTCGATCTCGCCGTTGGATGGTCTGGCGACGGGCGGCTACTGGGCGGCGATGGTGCCGAGCGTGCGTCCGAAGCGGGCGCTCATACTGGGGCTGGGCGGCGGGACGCTGGCGCGGTTGATCCAGGTGCGCTGGGGGTTGGACGTACGGATCGTTGGCGTCGACGACGACGTGGCGATCATCGAGACGGCGCGGGCAGCAGGATGGCTTCCGCAGGCCGGCGTCGAAGTGGTCGTGGAAGACGCGTTCGAGTACGTCCACCAGACCGCGGACCGATTCGATTACCTCGCCATCGATCTCTTTCGTGGGCAGGAGATCGCGCGGCGGATCTTCGCCAAGGGATTCTTGAGACGAGCCCGGGCGGTGCTTACGACGCGCGGCTGGCTGGTCATCAACCTGTTCAGGGACCGACGTGAGGCGCATCGGCTGGAGCGCATAGCCGCGCTATTCGAGGTTCGCGAGTGTCGGCGCGTTGGCGGCAACACGCTCGTTCATGCTCAGAAGCGCGGGTGAGTCCGCAACAATCGAGTCCCAGGTTGCGTCGAGTGTGAGATGGGCTGCTTGATTTTCCTCATCCTGTTGGTCCTGTTTCTCGGCGCTGGCATGTATGTGACGGTTGGCATTCTCGCCTTGCTGATCACGCTGGTGATCGCGGGCGTGATCGGTTGGGCCGCGGACCTGCTGGTGCCAGGCGGACGCTTGCCCCTTGGCTGGCTAGGTGCGGTACTCACGGGCATCGTCGGCGCATGGGTCGGTGACCTGCTCTTCGAGGCGCTGCACCTGAGCTTCGTCGGGCCTCGGTTGGCAGGCATTGACGTGATCCCAGCATTCGTGGGCGCACTGGTGATTGCGTTCGCAGCGCAGTTGTTCACGGCTCGACGGCCGGTCGTCTAAGCCTCGTCGCTAAGCTGTAGGCATGGCCGGACCATGGCCGCGCCTGAGCGGAGCACTGG
>JAFAPL010000307.1 GCA_019247135.1 Chloroflexota bacterium
GCGCCGACCTCGCCGATCACACCACCCCACAGCGTGTTGTCCAGGTCGAGGACGAGACATTTGCGAGTCAGCCCTTTGAGGGCCTTGATAAAGCGCATGTATTCAAGAGTCAGGGCACCTAGCGCACCCTCTCCGATACCTATACGCGCCAGATACCACAGCCGCGGATCAGTCACGTGGCGTTTTCCGATCCGTCCGTAGACACGGTCCTCGTCGACAAGCCGGACGGACGGGAAATTTTGCCGCACGCGCTCAGCCAGGCCGTTATTGATAGCCGCGAACATGGCCGATTGACCGAAGCTGTCGCTGAGATCGAGCGTCCCCAGAGGCGAATACTGCGGCGTGGCGAACGTATGCAAAAGAACGAGCGCCGTGGTTCGTGCCGTTAGCTGTGCGATTAGTTCTGCTACCTGCTCGACCACCTCGCCCGCCATCGCACGGCGTGCTTCCACGTCGTAGTCGACGAAACGGTCATACAGATCGGGGAAGAGCGCCAGACCGTGGATTGCCACGATAACGACGTCTGGCGCGAACCTGTACAGCCCGCCGGACGGGTCGAGAATTTCCTGGGCAAATTGGCCGAATGGTCCCATGTAGAAATCAGGGCTCAGCCCGACCTGACGACAGGCGACCTCCAGGTAGGCACGGACGTAATCGAGGGTCGATGAGCCGATGATTGCGATGCGAACTCGCTGTGCGGGCGGCACATCGGTCCCGGCAACGTTCAGCGCGGCTAGCCGTTCGGCCACCATCAACGTGGTAGAGTGGGTTGGCTCGACCTGTGCAGCCTTCAGATATGCGGCAACCGCTGCCGGCACATCCTGCACCGCTTCGCAGGCCCGGGCAAGTCCCAGCCACGTGGCGCCTCTGTCCGGCTCGGCGGCCGCGACGCGCTGCCACAGCTCGTGGGCGAGCGGTGCATCCCCCGCAGCGGTGGCTGCTGCCGCGGCTGCCCTCCATGTATCCGGAATCTCGGCCAGCGAACGAGCGCGGGATGCCGCCTCGAGAGCGCCGTCAATCTCTCGCTTCGTAGCGTATGCCACGGCAACACCTGCGAGCGCGGAGGCTATGGTCTGCCTGTCGCGCGACGAACTTGGTGGGTTGTTCTGAAAAGGCGCCAGCGCCTTTTGCGCGGCGCCTGGATCTCGACGCGAAAGATAATATTGCGCCACACAGACGGCAAGTCCGGCGTCGGAATGCCGTTCAAGTTCCGGATTGTGCATCGAACGGTTACCGACCCGGCTCGGTCTGAGCCGCCACGCTCTCTGGGCTGCTGCTCAATGGTGCTACTCCCCGGATGGAAGTGGTGCGAGGCCGCGGGAGAGACAGGGGGCCCGAACTCCGCGCCAGGTGGCGAGCGACGGTCGGCACGGCATATGCCGCGCCGGCCACGAACCGGAACAGTGGGCCGAAGCTGAGCGCCGCCGCCGGACCGATGAAGTACAGCCCAGGCACCGAGGACTCGAAATGGCGCGAGAGCCGGGGTGCACGCTCGGTGCGGCGTATTTCCTTCGCGAGATCCGGGTCAATGAACTCCATTTTGTCCACGTCCACTTCGTAGCCAGTGCCCGCCATGACGCGATCGGTGAGGACCTCGCGTTCGCCGATCCCGTCCTCATGCACGCGCAGGCACACCTTCCCATCCTTGACCGTCGCCGCCCGGACCGAGGTGTTAGTGTGGATCGGGAATTTGCCTTCCACGCGATCGCGCAGCCACCAGGCGCCGCCGGGCCCGAGGTGCGTGTGTGTGAAACGCAGCCGCCGCTCGGTCGGGAGGTAGTGCATCAGCATCGGGATGTGCTGCAGTACCCAATTATCACGACCGTGCCCGAGCACGCTAATCGGAACCCGCACCCTCTCCAGTAACGAACGCTCCGCCTCCCTGGGCCCTCGGCCGCCCCACGACACGTCCTGGCGCACGACCATGCGTACCGAAGCGCCGTGCTCGTGCAGGAGCGCAGCCGCTTGCAGCGCCGACTGGCCGGCACCGATGACGGTGACGTCGGCGCCGGCGAACGGGGTAAAGTCGCCGTGCTGAGCGGTATGCGTGGCGAGACCGCGCGGAAGTCCGGCGAACACCGTGGGAATGCGCTCGAAGTGGGTCAGTCCCGACGCGACGACCACGCGCCGTGCCGACACCTGCTCGCCGGTCTCCAGGGTCAACGCGAACCGACCATCCACCCGCTTCAGGCCCGTAACAGTTGTCTCTTCCACGTGCGGCACGAGACGTTGTTGCACCCACACCCCATATTGCGCGAAGGTTGCAATCTCGATTGGCTCGTAATCTTCGAGCCCGCGATCGCGGCAGTATTCCGGCAGCGTGTGGTGGGGGTGGGGTGTTTGGATGCTAGTAGCAAAACCAAGAGACTTCAGGTACATGCCGGGTGACATGCTGCGCCAGGCGTGCATCGGTGGCCCGAATATACGGTGCTCGATGCCGCGCTTCCCTAGATGTGTCGCCAGCGACAGACCGTACGGCCCGGCGCCGACAATCGCGACATCAACCGAGGATGAGTCCATTCGGAATCACTCCACCTTTCCTATCTGAGAGAGCCACCTGACAGCGGGACTTCGGCGGATCCGGCCCAACGCGTGACGTAGCACAGTCTCCCGCATTTCGACGAGCGCTGGCATCGGGTCACGCACCGCCTCGAAGTCCAGGGCCGTCGGCCTCACGACGAAGTCGGACAAAAACGTGGCCAGTGCCCGTCCACGCGGAGCGACGTCTTGTTGGCCCTGATCTTCAAACGAACACTTGAGATTCCAAATGTCGCCGGCCAGCCAGCGCAA
>JAFAPL010000961.1 GCA_019247135.1 Chloroflexota bacterium
TCCCACACGACTCATGCTTGCAGCCGCTTCCGCAGGATCCACTGGTCCACCACGTGCGACGCGTGCACCCCGTCAGGTGTGGTGTAGCCGTACTGTTCGCTCAGCTGCGCGTGCATCCTGTAGCCCAGGCGCTCGTAGAGACGGCGAGCATCCGGATTAGACTTTTCCACGCCGACTTCGGCCTCCACGCGCCCTCGTTGCACCAGCATTCGCTCCGTCGCGTGCATGAGCAGCGTGCCAATGCCCATGTTGCGCAAGAACGGAAAGACGCGCACAGCCCAGATGTACCCGACACCGTCCGCCTGCCGCTTTGTGAGGTCAACCCAGGCCTGACCCACCGGGAAGCCATTCAGGTCGGCAACCAGCATGATGTTTTCGTCACGCATGTGTCGCGCGAACGCCTCTTCGAAGATCTCTCGGTGGTGCGTGTATACCCCGAACCATTCGAGGCTTCGCACGTCCTCAGCGCGGCATGGACGGACGACGACCTCCGCGACGATGACGGTCCGATCGTTCGTACCGGGCGCGCGTGTGTCAGGCAGCATGCGCGGTTTCTCGCCCATCGCCGCTGGAGTCTCTCACCAACAAACGTCGACGGTAGAGTCTCTCGTCGATCGCGCCCCACGCGTACTTGTACGCTTCGGCCCCACGCAGGAAGTCGAATACGCTCGCGTGGTCATGCGTGATCGCATGCTCGATGGCGTAGCCGACGACGAGTTTGCCCGGACTGACGCGGCTCAACGAAGGCTCGAATCCACCCAGGTAGTAAATCGTCCGGCCCGCGGCATGGTAGCCGTAGAACGCCGCCGCCGCGCGCCCGCCAACTGACAGCACGTGCAATCGCAACAGGCCGTGCCGCACCAAGCGTCCCGCTGCTTCGCGATGAAACGACTCCAGATCTCCCTCCAACATGCCACCGTCGCCCCAGCGTGCACGATGCAGCCGCACCAGCTCGTCGAAGAGTGTTTCGAACGACTCCGGTGCCACGGTCGCCACCGTGACAGGCAATCCGTCGCGTTCGGCCCGTCGGGTCTGATATCGCACGTCACGCACGACGTCGCGCGCGTCAAGATCCTCCAGTCGCCCGCCGAGCCGCAGCACCGGACGGACGTCTTGTTGCGTAGCTGGCTGGCCGTACCAGGTGGCTGGTGCGGAGTCCAGCAGCGGTGACGTCTGCCGTAAATTCTCGAGCTCGAAGCAATCAAACCGGTCGGCATGCTCGGCGAGACGGTTCCAGAGCGCCTGCATCACCTCGGACCGCTCAGTCGGCTCGACGAGCACGTCCTGGTCGTCCGAGATTCCAGCACCCATCAGCGTCAACACGTACTCGTCGCCGCGCGGATAGATCACTAGTGGCGCGACCCCGACGAGTCGTCTGCGGCGTCGGAACGCCAGCAACCACGGCTCACGCACCTGGAACGGTTGGCACCAGGGAATCAGCCAGTCCGGATGCTGGAAGATGGACGTGCCGCAACGCTTCCACAGGTCTGTCCACTCGGCGCGAAGGGCTTCCAGACCAGCCAGCGAGGTGACCTCCATCACCGTTAGCGGCGGATCAACGGCCACGGTGCGGTCCAGCATCTGTGTGTATCGTTCAAGATATCGCGCCGCCATCCGTTCGGCCGAGAAGCGCGTTTCGGCGACACGCCGGCACTCGCGCGGGTCGATCTCACCGACGTGGCCGATGGCATCTGCCATTTCTTCGACGCTATCGACCAGAAAGCCAGTTCGTCCATGTTCGACTACCTCGGTCAGTGCGCCAGCGCGGAACGCGATCACCGGCGTGCCACACGCTGCCGCTTCCATGGCCACCAACGAGCTGGTCTCGGCGATTTGACTCGGCACCAGCAAGCACCGCGCTCGAGCCAGCAATTGGCGCTTGGGCTCCAGTTCGAGCGGACCGAGGAACCGGAACCACTCGTCATCCAGGAGTGGCGCGAGAACCTCGCGAAAATACGCCTGATGCGTCGGGTACGCGAAAACTTCGCCACCCAGCAGGACAGGTAATCCCGCCAATCTGGCGGCCTGCGCGCCCATCGAAAAACCCTTCTCTGGGCAGACGCGGCCGAGCATCAGCGCGAAATCGTCCTTGCGCTCTCCGACATGCAGCCTGTCAAGCGGCACGCCGTTTTCGATCGGCTCCAGTATTGGAAGTGCGCCCCCAGGTAAAGCAGCTCGTTGCACTCGGGACACGGGTTGAAAAAACGTACGCGGTCTCCGCCGCTCAAAAGCGGCGGCTGAATAGCTGAACTGTGGAAGATGCAGCGTCACCAGTGCTGGTGGGCCGTGACTGGGCATGTACTGGTCGAAGTCGACACCGTGAAAATGCATGACGTCGACCGGATACGTCGCAAGCGCACGCTGGATCACGCGGCGCGTCGCCGCGCGCACGGCGGCCTGGTGCGCGGGCCCGAGCTCGCCCTCCGGGCGCGGAACCGGCACGAGGGTACCCCGCGTGGAGGAACCCTCGGCCGCGACCACGATCGAGTGGTGTCCTGCACGTGCGAGCGCTGAATCCAGGTGAGTGAGGATCTGCTCGGCGCCACCGACCGCGTCTGGTCCGACGGGCGCCAGCGGGAAGGCGACACTGAGTACACACAGGGGCGCCGCGCGCATGCGCGGGCCGGGGCAAGCACCGTGCCAGCAGCAGCGCCCAGGGACAGCGTGCCAGCGAGGGCGGGCCGTGCAGAGCAAGCGCGGCGTATCGTTGTTGAAGAAAGGAAACGCAGGGAGACACGGTGCAGTACCGAAGAATGGGCCAGTCGGATCTGGAGGTTTCGGTTATCGGCTTTGGCGCGTGGGAGGTAGGCGGCTCCTATGGCGCATTCGACGAACGCGAGTTCATGGATGCGGTCCAGCGTGCCCTCGACCTGGGGGTCACACTGTTCGACACCGCCCTCGCGTATGGCGCAGGCCGCTCGGAGTCGCTCCTCGGCCGCGCGCTGGGCAAGCGTCGAAGCGAGGCTGTGGTGGTCACAAAGGGTGGGCTGCCCACACGTCCCGACAGCAAACGCCCCGCCGACGGTCGCTACGAATCGATCATGAAGGACATCGACACGAGCTTGCAGGCGCTGGGTATGGACTACGTCGACCTGTTCCTGCAGCACTGGCCCGACAGCGACACGCCGATCGAAGAGTCGATGCATGCGCTGCTCGATGTTCAAAAAGCTGGCAAGGCGCGCTACATCGGGGTATCCAACTACCATCCACAAGACCTGCGGACCGCGCGCGAGCATGCACCGATCGTGACCAATCAGGTCGGCTACAACCTGTTCGATCGCCGCTGGGAGCGCCAGATGTTTCCCACCGCGCGCGAGATCGGCGTCGGAGTGATGGCCTACGGACCGATGGCTCACGGCCTGCTGACGGGTGCGTTCACGCGCGAGACGGCATTCGATGAACACGACTGGCGTCGGCGCGGCGTGATCTTCGGCCAGGCCCTGTTCACGCCTGAGAATTTTCCGACGAACATCGGCGTGGTCGAAAAATTGCAGCAGATCGCGGGGGAGCTGGGCGTGGGCCTGGCGCCGCTGGCGATCGCGTGGGTGCTGCGTGACCCTGTCGTGGCCGTCGCCTTGTCCGGGACACGCCGCCCGCAGGAGATCGAAGAGAACGTCAAAGCGGTGGACATCCAGTTCAGCGATGATGTGCTCCGCCGTATCGACGAGGCGATGACCGGCGTGGCCGGCCAGACCCAGGACCTTCCCATCATCGGCGGCGGCCGTTAGACCGCCCTCCTTGACAGAGGTACCGTCGGCGCGTTCGTTCTACGCGCGCTACCGCATCCTCATCTGGATGTGCGTCCTGATCGCGGTCAACCAGCTCGGTTTTGGCTCGGTCGTGCCGGTCGCGCCGCTGTACGCGGCCAGCTTCGGCGTCCCACCTGCCGCGATCGGACTCACCATCGCACTGTACGGGCTCGCCCGTTTTCTCTTCGCTGTCCCGAGCGGCCGGCTCGCGGATCGGATGGGCCGCCGCGGCACGCTCGCATGCGGCGGCGCAGTGACCGTGGCGGGCAACGCGCTGTGCGCTGTCGCGCCGTCCTACGAACTGTTTCTAGGTGCCCGTTTCGTCGCTGGAGCTGGCGCCGCACTCATCCTGACCGCCGCGCAAATTGTCCTCGCCGACATCAGCACACCCGCCCAACGCGGTCGCTTCATGGGCATTTACTCCGGCGTGTTCGCCTTCGCGGTCGGCGCCGGCCCGTATCCGGGCGGCATTCTCGCCGAGCACTTCGGGTTGAATGCTCCATTTGTCGCATACGCGGCCCTCGCCGCGGTCGTCGCCGCCGTGGCCTGGCTCCGCATTCCTGAAACGCGCGGCGCCAGCCTCGGACCGAGCCTCAAGATCGGCGAGATACCCAGCTTCGCGCAGCAAATACGGTTGATGTCCCTCAATGTCGGTTTCCTGCTGGTCTCGCTGATCGGTTTCGCCGCCGCCGTCGCACGAACTGGCGCCGTGTTCAATGTGATCCCGCTGATGGTCACCGACCGCTTGGGGCTGGCTCCAGACCAGATTGGACTCGGACTCAGTCTCGTAAGTCTCTTTGGTTTGCTGCTCGCGTATCCGTCTGGAGTCCTGGTCGATCAGTTCGGACGCAAAGCGGTGATCGTGCCGGCCACGTTTCTGTCGGGCATCGCCGCCGTGTTGTTCGCGGTCGTTCCCAGCTTCGTCTGGTTCCTTGTGGCCTCCGGCGCGTGGGGTTTTGCACTGGGCATTGCCAGTGACGCACCCGGCGCCTATGCCGCCGACAGCGCCCCGCCCGGGATGAATGCCGCCGTCATGAGCACCTATCGCATGCTCTCGGACGGGGGGTATGTCCTGGGGCCGGTGCTTCTGGGAGTCATTGCGAGCACCGCCGGCGCTCCAGCCGCTCTTACCGTCGCTGGTGGCCTGCTGGTGATCTCGGCAGTCCTGTTCGGTCGCTTCGCGCCAGAGACGTACCGCTCGCGCTGACCGGCTCAAACCGACGAGTCGCGCGCTGGTCTACGCTTGTCGCGTGTGGCAGGTCACCCTGGTCCGCCGTGACGAGCTGTCTCCCGAGACGCTGGCCGAGCAGCGCGAGCTCGGCCTCCGTTCATGGGCAGCATCATCTGAACCCGACGAGCGCTATCCATTCGGCATTACCTGGGCGGCGCCGACCTGGCTGGCGCTGGTGCGCGACGAAACCGGCCGCCTTGTTGGCCGCGCCGGCGTTTTGCAACGCCAGATTCGGTGGGGCAACGAGGAGGTCCCGGTCGGCGGCGTCAGCTCCGTCTCGACCGACCCTGATTTTCAGGGTCGCGGTATCGCGCGTGCGGGCGTGTCGCGATTGATGCGCTTCATGTCTGACGAGCTCGGCGCACACGCTGGACTGCTGATTGCCTCCGAAATGGGTCGGCCCGTGTACGCGCGTCTGGGCTGGCAGGTCGTCGGCCCGTTGCGGTGCGAGCAACCGGACGGCTCTGTTGATTGGAACGCGGCGTTTCCCACCAAGCTTGCCATGGCGTGGCCATGCGACGGCCATGCTCTTCCGAGCGGACACATCGATCTGCTCGGCCTGCCGTGGTGAGTATCAGAAGACCAGTAAACCACGCGCGTTTTCGCCGGCGGCAAGAGCGCGGTGTGCTTCATTCACCTCCTCCAGGCCGTACTGGCGCGTGATGAGTCGGTCCAACTCCAAACGGCCGCCCAGATACATGTCGATGAGGCGGCCGAAGTCATCCAGCGGCCGCGACGAACCGTAGCGTGAGCCGGTCAGTCGTTTTTCGTCTCGATACAGATAGGCTGGATCGACAGCAATTGTTTGCCCGGGTGGTGGCGCGCCGACAACCACACACGTCCCGCCCGATGCCAGAGCGTCCCAGGCTTGCTGGATCGAGCCGGTGTGACCAACCGTCACGACGCAATACTCCGCTCCGCGTCCGGACGTCAAGTCGCGTATCGCAGGTACCGGATCGACCTGCGCTGCATTCACCACGTGTGTTGCACCGAGTCCGCGCGCGAACTCCAGCTTGTTGTCCGCAACGTCGACCGCGATCAGCGGAAACGCGCCGCACAAACGCCCCCCTTGCACGGCATTCAGTCCAACTCCGCCGACGCCGAACACTGCCAGGCTGGCACCGGCTGGCACACGTGCCGCGTTGATCACCGCCCCAGCACCTGTCGTCACGGCGCAGCCGATGAGCGCCGCCTTGTCGAGCGGCATATCGGCGCGGATCTTGATCGCGCTGTCAGCCGACACGATCGTATGCGTTGCATACGTCGCGGGGCCCATGTGCGTAATGTCCTGCCCGTCCCGATGGCGGCGCACGGATCCATCCGCCATCCGACCGCGTGGCGGACGCCGCTCGCACAACTGCGGCCGCCCGGTCACGCAATAGCGGCAACGTCCGCAGGCCGGCGACCAGGACAGAATCACGTGGTCACCAGGCACGACGGTGCTCACGTCGGGGCCAACGCGCTCGACGACGCCCGCGCCTTCGTCTCCGAGGACCACCGGCAGGTCAGGCCAGCTCATCGAGCCATCCATGATGTGCAGGCAGCTATGACATACCCCGCTGGCCGCAAGTCGGACCAGTACCTCGCCTGCGCGCGGCTCCTCGAGTTCAACAGCGCCCACCACCAGCGGTTCATCCACGCCGTACAGCACGGCCGCCTGAATTGTCTCGACCACCCGATCACGGTAATCCAAACGCGCGGGTCGTGACTTGGCCGACAATGCGCGCATGAGGTGCTGCCTGGCTTACCTGCTTGCCGTGCTTCTACTTGCGTTCGAGGTGCCGCACGAAGACGTGCAGGCACAGGTGCCAGTCTTGTCGCCGTCGACCTGGCTCCCGGGCCCGGACGCATCCGGCGCGGCGACTTTCTCGGGTACGGTGGACCAGCCCAGCAGTCCCACTAGCCACCAGATCAGCGGTTGGGTGGTGGATACGACCGCCCAGGGCTGGAGTGGCATCGACGACGTCCGAATCTGGGACGGCCTGATGCAAGCCGGCGGTCGCGAGATTGCTCATGCGGTCTTCCAGCTGGACCGACCGGATGTGGCGGCAGCGCTGAACAATCCATTCTGGGCCGCGAGTGGATTTTCTGCTTCGCTTGGTACAGCCAGTTTTGTGACGGATGCGACCGTGTACGTGTACGCCCATACGCCCTCGAAAGGGTGGTGGTATCTACAGGTCACCGCCACGCCGGCAAACATCCAGGTCAATCCTGGACCGATGTTGAACATCGAAACTCCGACTCCACTCGCGACCGTGCACGCGAATTCTCCCTATATTGCGCGCGGTTTCGCGTTCGATCCAGCCTCGACGAGTGGACCAGGAGTCGACCGGGTTCAGTTGTATCTGAACGGCGACAAGAGCTCTGGCATCTACATCGGCGACGCGACGCTTGGGGCGGCCGACAAATTCGCCGCCAATCGCGGGCCGCAGTTCGGCAATGCCGGCTGGCAGCTCACCTTCCAGCCGAACAGCTGGCTGCAGAACATCAACGACAATCAGCTGGTGCAGCTCACGGTGTACGCGCACTCCTCCCTGACCGGCGCCGAAACGCAGGCCACCACCACGATCGTCGTCAGCGTGCCCTGACCACGAACATGCGCCCGCCGCCAGGTGGCCGCGGGCGCGTGCTTCAGATCAGTCGATCGCGTTCGGGAGCGACGTCGGCCGCTGTGGGCGCGGGCGCACCACCGAGCATCGCCGGCGGCACCGCCTCGGGGGCGTCCGTTTCGAATTCGTCGTCGAGCGAAACGTCCTCGCCCTCGCCCTCGTCAACTGGCGATCCCATCCCGAGCTCGCCGAGTTCCGCGCGGTCGTCTTGAATGGTCCTGTGGTCGGCTTCGTCGTTGGTCGACATACACCCGCCGAGGGCAAAACGCGTGCCGTTCAGCTCAACTCAGCTCACAAGCTGCTTGACCCGGCCGGCCGCCGCGAGCAGCTCGGGCGACGTCAGGTTCGGATTTCTGAACACGAACCCCTGGACGCCGCCCTCGATGTAGGGTCGCAGCGCCTCGGCAGCCTGTTCAGGCGTTGCCGGCGTACCCCGCCGATTCGGCGCTTGCGCCATAGCCCGGGCCTCTGCGTCATCGCGAGCTATATCGACCGGCGAGCCGACGGTCTTGATGATTTTGGACGGATCGCGGCCCTCAGTCTGGCAGTGCCGCTCGAGCACTTCCTGCTTGTGCTTGAATTCGTCCAGCGAGCCGGTAAACCAGTGCGTTATGTCGGCGAAGCGCGCCGCCAGTCGCAGCGTCCGCTGCTCACCCGAACCACCCACCAGGATCGGCGGGCCGCCCTCCTGAATCGGTCGGGGCTCATTCAACGCGTTCTCGATGCGGTAATGCCGTCCCACGAAGCTGGGCCGCTGCTCGGAGAACATGCAGCGCGCGATCGTCAGCGCCTCCCCGAGTCGATCCATGCGTTCGCGCAGTGGCGGAAACTCGAAGCCGTAACCGATGTGCTCGGCCTCGTTCCAGGCGGCGCCGATGCCCAGCATGGCACGGCCACCCGAGATCACGTCCAGGGTCGTGACCATCTTCGCGACCAGCGCGGGGTTGCGGTACGTGACGCCCGTCACCAGCGTGCCGAAGCGGATTCGACTGGTCCGAGCAGCGAGAGCGCCGAGCGTTGTGTATGCCTCGAGCATCGGCTCGGTCTCGGGACCAACTCCGCGGATCTGGTAGAAGTGGTCCATGACGGTCACGAAGTCGAAGCCCGCCGACTCGGCGGCTTGTACGAGCTCGACGAAGTGGTCGAACAGCTTGTCCCGTGGCACGTTCGGGAAACTGAAGTTGGGCATGTGGTAGCCGAACAGAGGAGCCATACGCTTGGTGTGATACTAGCTCGTGGGATACGCGCGCGGCCGGAGTGAGACATGACTTCGAATGGTTACGAACACGACTACGACATGGTGGTCATCGGCTCGGGCCCAGCGGGCCAGCGAGCCGCGATCCAGGCTTCCAAGCTCAACAAACGCACGGCGTTGGTCGAACGCAAGACTGTCATCGGCGGTGTTTGCATCAATACGGGAACGATCCCCAGCAAAACGCTGCGCGAGGCGGTGCTGCACCTGTCAGGCTATCGGCTGCGCGGGCTGTACGGCGCCTCGTACACCGTCAAAGAGCACATCACGATGCAAGACCTGCAGTTTCGTACTGACCACGTCGTGCGCCACGAGATCGACGTGACGCGGCATCAGCTCATGCGCAACGACGTGGAGGTCTTGACTGCCGAGGCTTCTTTCGTCGATCCGCACAGGCTGCGGCTGACCGAAAACGACGCACGTGGCGCGCGGGGCACTCGCGACGTCACCGCGAGCCGCGTGGTCATCGCAACCGGTACGGAAGCGACGCGCGATGCACGCGTGCCCTTCGACGGTCAGCGCGTGTGCAGCAGCGACGACATTCTCGGCCTGCAGCGCCTGCCGCGCTCATTGACGGTGGTCGGTGCCGGAGTGATCGGCCTGGAGTACGCCAGCCTGTTTGCGACGCTCGGCGTGCGCGTGACGATCATCGACAAACGCCACCGCTTGCTGCCGTTCGTGGACTCTGAAATGATCGACATGCTCGTGTATCAGCTCCGCGAAAACCGGGTCACATTTCGGCTTGGCGAAGAGGTCTCGGGCATGGAGCTCATCACCGATATGTACGGCGATCGGGTGCGAATCCACCTCGCGAGCGGAAAGCAAGTCGTGACAGACGCCGCGCTCTACAGTGTTGGTCGTACTGGAGCCACCTCTCAGTTGAACCTTGCTGCCGCTGGACTGGATGTGGACGATCGCGGACGTCTGCCCGTCAACGAAAATTTCCAGACGAGTGTGCCGCATGTCTACGCGGTGGGCGACGTGATCGGATTTCCGAGTCTCGCGTCGACGTCGATGGAACAGGGACGCCTTGCCGCCTGCCATGCTTTCGAAGTCGAAGCGTCCAGCGTGCCGGCGCTGTTTCCATATGGTATTTACTCCATTCCGGAAATCTCGATGGTCGGACAAACAGAAGACGAATTGACCGAGGCTGGCGTTCCGTACGAGGTCGGGAAAGCTCATTATCGCGAGATCGCACGCGGACAGATCATCGGCGACAACACCGGCCTCTTGAAGCTGTTGTTCCATCTGGATAGTCACGCGCTGCTGGGAGTCCACATCGTTGGTGAAGGCGCCAGCGAGCTTGTGCACATCGGACAGGCGGTGCTCACGTTCGGCGGCGCAATCGAGTATTTCGTGAACACGGTGTTCAATTACCCTACCCTGGCGGAGTGCTACAAGACGGCCGCATTTGACGGCATCAACCGCCTGGGCGTTGCTCCGCACGAAGCGCTCAGCCTGACCGCGCAGCCCGGCGCGCGTTGATGGCGGCGCCCTGGTGGACGAACGCCGTAATTTACCAGATCTACCCGCGTAGCTTTGCCGACGCATCCGGCGACGGCATCGGCGACATAAACGGCATTCGCGCCCACGTAGGCTATCTGGCGCGGCTCGGCGTGGACGCCGTATGGATCACGCCGTGGTATCGCTCGCCGATGGCGGATCACGGCTATGACGTCGCCGATTTTCGTGCGATCGATCCGATCTTCGGGAGCCTTGCTGACGCGCAGGCGCTGATCGATGACGTGCACGCGGCTGGATTGCGCATCATCCTCGACGTCGTGCCGAACCACACCTCGGATGAACACGCGTGGTTCAAGGCCGCATTGGCGTCGCCGCCCGGGTCGGTTGAACGGCAGCGATATATTTTTCGAGCCGGCCGCGGGAGTAACGGCGAGCAGCCGCCCAACAACTGGCGCTCCGGCTTCGGTGACAGCGCCTGGACTCAGACGCCGCAGGCGGACGGCGCACCCGGTGAGTGGTACCTGCATCTGTTCACTCCAAAGCAGCCGGACCTGAACTGGGACAACGCGCACGTCCGAGACGAGTTCGACGGCATCCTGCGCTTCTGGTTCGATCGCGGCGTGGATGGGTTTCGGATCGACGTCGCGCACGGGCTCATCAAAGCGCCTGGCTTACCCGACCTGAGCCTGGCGGATGGCCAGCTCTTGCGGACTCCGGCCGAACAACCTGATCATCCACACTGGCACCGCGAGCAGGTCCACCAGATTTACGCGCGCTGGCGAGAAATCGCCGATTCGTATCCGGAGCCGCGGGTGTTCGTGGGTGAAGTGTGGGCGGACCGGCTGGCATGGTTGGCGGAGTACGTTCGCCCCGGCCGGCTGCACACCGCATTCAACTTCGATTTTCTCAGGGCGCCCTGGCGGGCCGAGAACCTGCGCAACGTGATCGACGAATCGATTGCTGCGATGTCGAGTGCCGGCGCACCGCCGACGTGGGTTCTCTCGAACCATGACGTCGTGCGGCATCTCTCTCGGTACGCTCGGCCACAGCCCGAGCGAGCGAGCCTCGACCGAAAGAAGCTGTTTGCGCTCCCCGCGGATCTCGAGCTTGGCCGTCGGCGCGCTCGAGCGGCGATTCTGCTGATGCTGGCACTGCCGGGCAGCGCGTACGTCTACCAGGGCGAGGAGCTCGGCTTGCCGGAGGTGGAGGATATTGCAGTGGCGCTCTTGCAGGATCCGGTCTGGAAACAGTCGCGCGGACAGGATCGCGGACGAGATGGGTGCCGCGTGCCGTTGCCGTGGTCGGGTGAGGCGCCTCCGTTTGGCTTCAGTCCACCCGATGCTTCAGCTCCGCCGTGGCTACCGCAACCTGCGAATTGGCGCGCACTTACGGTGGAACACGAACAGTCAGAGTCGGATTCGATGTTGCACCTCTATCGCGGCGCACTGCAGTTGCGCCGCGCGCTGCGTGGTGACCTCGCCTGGGATCCTTCAGCACCGGATGTACTCTCGTTCCGACGTGAGGGCGGCTTCCGCTGCATGACAAATTTCTCCACACATCCGATCGGGTTGCCCGCGCATTCACGCGTGCTGCTCAGCAGTGCCAGCTTGCAGCAGGGCGCCTTGCCGTCGGACGCGAGCGTTTGGCTGGAGGATTTAACATAAAAGAGACGGGCTGGCCGCGTAGCATGCTGAACATGACACCGTTGCTCGTGAGCGTCGAGGACCTCCAGAGTCTGCCCGAAAATGCGCGGGTGATCGATGTACGCTGGAAGCTCGGTGATCCGTCCGCGGGGCGCGCGATGTTCGACACGGGACACATCCCGGGCGCGGTGTTCGTCGATATGGATACAGACCTGGCGGAGCCGCCAGGTCGGGGCGGTCGGCATCCCTTGCCTGAGCCCGATCGATTCGCCGCGGCAATGTCGCGGGCCGGCGTCGACGACAGCACCTGGGTCATCGCATACGACGACGGCGGCGCCGGCGCGCCACGCCTGTGGTGGTTGCTGCGGCACTTCGGCCACGCGAATGTCTCGATTCTGAATGGTGGCTATCAGGCCTGGATAGACAGCGGCGGAGCGGTTGAATCCGGGCCAGCCGCGTTGCCGAATCCAACACGATTCGAGGCGAAACCGCGTGGCAACGATTTCGTCGACGTGGAGGAGGTGCGCGGCGCCCTGCAAGCGGGCAGCGTGCATGTGCTGGACGCACGCGCGCTAGAACGCTGGCGCGGTGACGTGGAGCCGGTGGATCGCGTCGCTGGTCGGATCCCAGGTTCGATCAACGCACCGTCCGGCGCGAACCTGGAAAATGGCGCTTTCCGCTCAGCGGAGGAGCTGCGCGACTATTACGAGCGACTGGGTGTGCTGGACGGCGCGCCCATCGTCGTCTCGTGCGGCTCCGGCGTGAGCGCGTGTGTGGACCTGGTGGCCCTGGAACGCGCGGGTATTCACGACGCGAAACTCTTTCCCGGTTCCTTCTCAGCCTGGATCGCGCACGACCTCCCCGTCGAGCGCGGCCCCTAGTACACGCCGCAAGTCTAGCTCGGATTCGTAAAAACCCCCTCGCCCTGGCGAGGGAGAGGGGGCAGGGGGTGAGGGTTGACCCCTACTTAGCGCTCCCCTCCGTCGCGCCTACTAGCTGCCGTTCCGAGGCGTCCAGCGACCAACCGCGCAGCCACAGCCCGTGCCTGCCGGCGAACGATACGCCGGCTGGTACGTCATCAGCTGCATCGGCGTCTCCCCCATCGCCCCAGCCGCGGCCACCCAGTTCAAGATCTCCGTCGTCGCGGACTGGAGCTTGTAGCGCGGCAAATTCGACAGCACGTCACCGTCCGCACTCGTCAGCCCCTGAATGGCCAGACAATCGATTTCTTCGTCGACTGTGAAGTGGCTCAGTCCACCCGAGGTGACGATCGCTACCCGTGCATCGCTCTCCCACTTCAAAATCGCCTCACGCACCGCGCGACCGAGCGCGAATGCACGCCGCGGACTGATCCAGTGTGGTGGATAGCAGGTGTTGATCGTAATCGGCACCATCGGCGGACGCTTACCGCCGAACCAACGGCAGACCGGAAACGCGAACGCATGCGCCATGCCTTGTCTGCGCGGTTCAGTGCTGCGCTTGAAATCCAGATACCAGCTACCAGGTCCGATCGAGCCACCGTACTCCGACTTCATGTAGCGCGAGCTGGCGACGTCGAAGTCGTGCTCGGCCAGGTACGCCACCACGTGCTTGCCGAGTGAAGTCTCGACCGGGTACTCGATGACCTCGGTCCCGTAGACGGCCGACGCAATACGAATGGCCTCTGACGCGCCAGGCCGTAATGACAGGCTGCGCGGGTAGTGTGTCAGGACGTCTCCCCAGTAAACAGAGATCATGGGGTAGTTGTCCTCGAACAGCATCTCGTCCTGGTCGTCGCCGAACAGCACGACGACGTCAGGATCCATGTCGACAAACGCGCGCTGTAGCGCGTTCAGATTCTCCTGAATCGCCGCGAACTTGCGGCAGAAGACGTCCTCGCCAAGCTCGTTGGCGATGGACGGATCGGCGGACGCGAGGAGCTCGTCATAGGTGACGTGCGCTCCATCGGATGGACGAATCAGCTCACGATTGCGCTTGTCGTCCTCGGCGCGCTTGCCCCAATCCTGGCCCGGCAAGCTCATCAGCGGTGTATGTGAGGAGGCGAAACCGCCTACGATCGAGGCCACCGGCCGATCGTACCACCGAAGCTTTGACGGCCCCCGCTCACTACTGGACGTGACGCGCGGCCATTGGGCCTTCCTGCCACTTGATGAGCTTTCTCGCGCGTACGCGCGAGCCGCGTGTCAGTTAGTCGAGAACGGCGATGGCCTCGATCTCGACCAGGAACTGAGGCTCGGCCAATCCCTGCACGACCACGAGCGTGCTTGGCGGATACGGCGGAGCGGGGAAAAACTCGTCCCGCGCCTGGCCCACGAGTGGCCGATACGCCCAATGCGTGATGTACGTGGTCGTCTTCACGAGGTTCTGCAGCGACGCGCCGTGGTGCGCCAGTACGGCCTGTATGTTGCGCCAGGCCTGACGCGCCTGGGCGCGCGCGTCGCCGGGTCCGACGAGCTGACCGCTTTCGTCGAAGCCGAGCAGTCCAGACAGGTAGAGCGTGTTGCCTGCTCTGGCCACCTGCGAGTAGTGCGCCTGCGGCGTGAACACGCCTGGCGGATTGGTCCATTCGGGGCGCGCCATCGCGCGCATCATAGCCGCCTCGGAGTTCACTTGACAGCACTCAGAACCGCTAACGTAGCATCGCCCACAGCCCGCGCCAGAAAGGGGTTCCTTGCATGGAACGCGCGCCGAGTTTTGACACTACCCGCCGTCTGAGCCGACGCGAGATGCTGCGCGATGTCAGCTTGCCCGTCGTCGGCGGCCTGATGGCGCTTTCGCTCGCACCCGCCGTCGCCAGCGCCGCACCGAGCAGCGCGCCCGCGCAACAGTCGCAGGGCAGGCCGCTGACGCCCACCTTCTATCAGTGGATCGTCGATCTGCACCCATCCTTGCCGCAGGTCAACGCCAACTTCGCTTCCTCGGTCGCTCCGCTCAATTTCCAGATTGCTCCAGTTCAGGGTTTCGGCATCGACCGCTTCGTCGCCGAAGCACGCGATAAGAGCAGCACCTGGGACGTGTACGTCGGCATGACTCCATTCGTCGAGATGTCGTCGCTGATCGCCGCCGACGTGATCGAGCCGTGGGACAACTACATCCCGCAAGACGTGCTGAACGACATCATCCCGTCCATTCGCAACGAGTGCACCGTCAACGGGCACCTGTACAGCTGGCCGTTCTTGCTCGACATCATCATCATGGGCTGGAACACCGCGCAGAGCAGTCAGGCTGGCATCACGTCGATGCCGACCACGTGGGACGAGTACCTCGCGGACGCGCAGCAGGTTGTCAGCAATGGTGCCGCACCCTACGGCGCCGTGTTCGACGCACACGGCTGGCGATCCCTCGCTCCGATCACACACAGCATCAGCACCAATGCGTACACGTCTGATGGCTTCTTCAACTTCACCAGTGATCCGGCGCTGCAAGCGCTGGACATCATGAAGCAAATGAAGGCGCTGTCGACTCCCAACGTATTGAATCCAGGCAACACGGATGGCGGAGTCAACGACACGCCGGATGAAAACGCGTTCGCCGCGCAGCAGGCGGCGTACTACGTGAAGTACCAGAACGCGCCACTCCGGTTTGCGGCGACGTGGCCGGACCCCAGTGCGCTCGCGCTTGGTCCACTGCCGAAGACGGCTGGCGGTGAGGGCGCGACGGTCTTCTGGACGACTGGCGCGTGCCTGTTCAAGTACGGACAGAACAAGGACCAGGCCGCGCAGTACATGAATTCGCTCACGCATAACCTGGGCATCTGGAAGGACTCGATCCTCGGCACGCCCACCAGTCATCCGGGTCAGCTGCCGTCGTATCAGTCCATTTATGCGCAGTGGAACGCGGAGAAGCCGGACTGGATGCAGGATTGGGTGCCGCTGGTGTTCGACCAGTTGAAGGTTGCCAGGGCGATTCCGAATGGGAAATTCGGCCTGACACAGTTCAACATCGGCCAGCCATATTGGGAAAAATATTTGACGGGCCAGGAGTCAGACCCACGCGTGGCAATGCAAGCTGCATTCGACGCCGTTCAGGCTGAGGCCAAGAAGAGCGCGTAAATGACGGCCGAGCGCGGCGCGCTCTCTGGTGCCGCCTCGGCCGGCGTGCCCACGCGCATTGAGCCCGGCGCCGTTGCAATGCGGTCCACACAATCTGCGCCGCGACGCCTTCCTGGGCGCGACCGTCGCGAAAGCGAATAAGTGGCCTCCACCACTAGCGTCCGTGTACGCGGTGGACTGACCACCAGCCGGGCGGTCGCGCTCGGCCGCTACACCACGAGCTGGATCTTCCTCGTGCCGACGTTGATTTTCTTCGTCGGCTGGCAGCTCTATCCGATCCTGCGCGTGCTGTGGATGAGCTTCACCGATTACCACTTCCTGCGCAATCAGCCCGCGGCGTGGACCGGTGTCACCAACTACGTCAACGCAGCGGCGGACCCGCTGGTATGGACGGGTCTGCTGCGCGCGGCGACCTTCACGGCGCTGTTCCTGCCGGGCATGATCTTCGTGCCGATGGTGCTGGCGATCCTGGTGGATCGCGTGTCGCACCCCACGCTGGCCGCGACGTACCGGCTCATCCTCCTGATCCCCGCGGTGATTCCAGGGCCGTTGATCTTCGTGTTGTGGAAATGGCTCTACAACTTCAACATCGGCCCGATCAATTACCTGCTGGTGCAGGCGCACCTGACGACGCCGCAAACGGCGCCGCAGTGGCTGGGCGATCCCATCCTGACCTTGCCCGCGATCGCCATCATGGAAGTGTGGTGGGGGCTCGGCTACCACACGATGTTCTACCTGGCCGGACTCGCCGCGATTCCGCGTGAACTGTTCGAAGCCGCGCGCGTGGACGGCGCGAATGAGTGGAACCTTTTCTGGCATGTGACATTGCCCAGACTGCGGCCGATTCTGCTGGTCCTGGTGGTGCTGCGATTTGGCACCGCCATGGCGGTCATCGACGAGTATTTGATTCTGGGTGGTTTCAACCGCGCGCTGCCGACCTATACCTGGACGGTCTACATGTGGGACATGGCGGTCCAGATTGGCGACTGGTTCCAGGGGTACGCCGCGGCGATCGGGTGGATTGGGGCGGTTGCCATGCTGATCGTGGTCGGCGGCCTGTTCTGGGTGTTCCGAGACCGTGATTAAACAAAGATTTTACAATTTGCTTGCCCACGTGACGCCCTGCGTGACGCTCCACGTGACGCTTCGCGATTACGCTGAGCGATATATGAAGGCGCGCGGGCGGAGAGCGACAGGCGATGACGACCACGGCCACCACCTTTAATTACCCCGCGCGGCGGCGGGGCGTGCCGCCGACGACGATCCTCCGCCACGTGGTGCTGGTGATCTTCATGTTGATCATCCTGCTGCCACTGGCGTGGGTGCTGCTGCTCTCGGTCAAGTCCATCCAGGACGCATATCGGCCTGGGTTCTGGCCGCAACACTTCGATTTCAGCCACTACACGTACGCGCTCAACAACATCCCGACACTGCCGCGCAACATGCTCAACAGTGTGCTGGTGACCACGGGAACGGTCGTGGTGACGACGATCTGCGCGGTCCTCGGCGGTTACGCATTGGTTCACCTGGAGCTGCCTGGCAAGGCGATTGTCCTGGCCATGCTGGTCGCGTCGATGTTTTTCCCCACCCGCGTGACGTCGTTGATTGCAATCTTCGAAACCCAGCGCGCTCTGGGTCTGATCAACACGACGGCCGGCTTGATCCTGCCTTACGTCACGCTGAACCTGGCGCTGAGCGTGTTCATCATGCGCGGCATCTTCGAGCAAATCTCGCATGAGATCGTCGACGCAGCACGAATTGATGGCGCCGGCGCCTGGCGCACGCTGCTGTCCGTCCTCCTGCCACTCACGCGCAATGGGATCGTGGTGGTGATCATTGTCAACTTCGTGACGGCCTGGGGCGAATACCTGCTCGCGGTCACGTTGACCAACGATCAGGAGGTACGGACCCTGCCAGTCGTGCTTGCGGGTGCATTTGGTGGCATGGGTCAATGGGCCTGGCCGCGGATCGCGGCGGTGTACATGATGGCTGTTGCGCCCGGCCTGATCGCGTTCGCGCTCACGCAGCGCTGGTATATGCGCGGACTGCAAGAAGGCGCGCTGAAGTACTGAGCTGCCTACACCGTCAACCGCCGGTCAGTCGGCCTGGGCTAGCCAACACTCGCTCGAGATTGTCGAGCAGGTCGTCGACGTCGAACGGTTTGGTCAGGCACGCATCGGCCCCGAGTTTGCGGAGATCCGTTTCGACGTTCGGATCCATCTGCGCCGAGGCCACGAGAATCGGGATATCGTCCCCATCGGTCAGGTCGCGGTAGGAATTCAGGAATTGCCAGCCATCGACATTCGGCATCGACAGATCGAGCACGATGGCGCTCGGTCGGCGCGCGCGTAAGCTGTCCAGCGCTTCCAAACCGTCCGCCGCGCACTCGGCACGATACCCACTCGCGCGCAGGGTGTCCGACACCACGCGCCGAATGGAGTCGTCGTCGTCAATCACCAGCACGAGTGGAGGCGTGCCCACCCGAGCTGTCGTTGCATTTTGTGTGCCGGTGGGACTCCGCGGTCTCAGTCTCGCGCGGCTGATACCGCTTCGGCGAGGCGGTCCAACGCCTCGGGCGTGTATGGCGCGAATTCGATCATCACGTGCTGGATGCCAAGCGCGGAGTACCCGCGCAGCGCGGCGGCGATCTTCTGCGGCGTCCCGGTAAGCGGCTCGCGGATCGGCCCCGACCCGCCGAGGTCGGGAAATGCGACTCCAACCGAAGCGGTGATGCCGAGCGTTGCCGGGTCGCGACCCGACTGCTCGCAGGCGTCGCGGACGAGTTGCAGGCGTGCGTGGATGGACTCCGGTCGGCCATGCCAGGCGCTATTCCAGCTGTCGGCGTACTGTGCCGCGATGCGCAGCATGCGCGGGCCCGCGCCGGCGATCATGATCGGCGGTCCGCCCGGGCGTGGGCCGCGCGGCAGGAGCTCGCACTGGTCCGCCGCGTAGTAGCTGCCGTGGAAGTTCACATAACCTTCGCGGAGTAGCGGGCGGATGATCTGGAGGGCTTCCTCGAATCGTGACGCGCGGTGGTCGAATGGAAACCCGAACGCGTCGAATTCCGGCTGATGCCAGCCGGCGCCGAGCCCGAGTGTCAGACGGCCGCCGCTGATCTCGTCCAGGGTCGCGGCCATTTTCGCCAACAGGGCAGGATTACGGAACTGCGTGCACAGCACCAGGGTGCCCAGCTCCACGCGTTGGGTGGCTTCGGCGAGGGCGGACAGCATGGTCCAGCACTCCCAGATGCCGTCGGTGGGTCGGCCGGGCCAGCGGTACAGCAGGTGGTCGTACAGCCAGATGGAGTCGAAGCCGGCGGCCTCGATGCGTCGCGCCATGTCGCGGATCTGCGTGTAGGACGGCGGCTGTCCGCCGGGCAGAGCGCCGAGCCGCACGACGGCGCCGATCTTCATCGTCACGGTATCAGGGTATGCTGGAGGCACATGGGCGTGCGGGACCTTGCGGACGATTTGCGCGTGGCACTCGAGATTGCCGATCGAGCGGATGCGATCAGTTTGCGCTATTTTCGAACGGAAGGACTGACGGTTGAGAATAAACCGGACCTGACGCCGGTGACCCAGGCTGATCGAGAAATCGAGCGCATGGTGCGCGACCGACTGGCCGAATCGCGTCCGGAGGATTCGGTACTCGGGGAGGAGTTTGGACACAGTGGCGGGACCAGCGGTGCGCGCTGGATCGTCGATCCAATTGACGGGACCAAGCGGTTCATGCGCGGACTGCCGGTATTTGCGACGCTGCTGGCATTAGAGGTTGACGGTCGGATCGTCGTCGGAGTCGCCTCGGCTCCGGCAATAAGGCAGCGGTGGTGGGCAGCGCGCGGCCTGGGTGCGTTCAACAACGACGGCCAGCTGCACGTGTCTCACGTCAGCCAGCTGCAAGACGCGCATCTGGCGCACGCCAGTCTGGACGGATGGCTGGAAACGCGACAGATGCACCGGCTAGAGAACATCGCAGAGAACGCCTGGAGCACGACGGGGATTGGGGATTTCTGGTGTCACGTGCTGGTGGCCGAAGGGGCGCTCGATGCGGCCCTGGAGCCTACGGCGATGTTATGGGACTTGGCAGCGCTCAAAATCATCGTGGAGGAAGCCGGCGGGAAGCTGACCGATTTTCAGAACGTGGACTCTGCCAACGGGCCGAGCGCTCTCACCTCCAACGGGACCGCCCTCCACCAGGAGCTATACGCGCTGCTTCAGGCGATGCCGTCGACCAGGTGAGCGCGTGCGATGCGTCGGCCGAAGCGACGGCGTCGGCGCGCCGCCAGCAATTTCGGCGATAACTCACGCCTGGCGAGCCATTCGTAGAGCGCTTGCTGGCAACCACGATCCGCTGGATCGGCTGAGGTCTGCACGTAGCTCCCGTCGGATTGCATTTGCCAGGTGTTGCGATTGGGCATCACCTGCAAGTCCAGGATCGCTTTCAATGTCTCACGGCTGAGTGGATCGTCCACCGGCACGAGCACTTCGACGCGATGCTCCAGGTTGCGTTTCATGCAGTCGGCGGACCCGATGAAGTACTCCTCAGCTCCACCATTCAGAAAATAGTAGATCCGAGAATGTTCGAGAAAACGGCCGACGACGCTGACCACCTTGACAGTTTCGGAGAGTCCAGGCAGCCCCGGCCGGAGGCGGCACGTGTCGCGAACGATCAGCTCCACGCGCACGCCGTCCTGCGCGGCGCGATACAGTGCGGCCGTGATGTCCGCGTCCTCGAGCGCGTTCATCTTGAAGCGGAGGAGCCCCTGTGCGCCGAGCCTGCGTTCGCGGTCGATACGTTCGAGCAGCGCGGATTTGAGCCTTACGGGACCGGGCAACAGCTTCCGATAACCGCGCCCGGGGCCGTAGCCGGTGGTCAGATAATTGAACAGCTCGGTGACGTCCTGTACGATCGCCTGATCGGTCGTGAACAGTCCGATATCGGAATAGATGCGCGCGGTATCCGGATGGTAATTGCCCGTGCCGAGATGAACGTAGCGCCGCAGCCCATCATAATCCTGGCGGACGACGAGCAGCACTTTGCTGTGTGTTTTGTAGCCCACCACACCGTAGCTGACGTGAATGCCGGCATCCTGGAGCTGCTCGGCGAACGCGATGTTGGCCGCTTCGTCGAAGCGAGCTTTCAGCTCCACGACGACCGCCACTTGTTTGCCGTTCCGCGCGGCTTCCTCCAGGTGGGCGACGAAACGCGCGTCGCGCGAGGTGCGGTAGAGCGTCATTTTGATTGCACGCACTTTGGGGTCGGTGCTCGCGTCGCGGAGAAAGCGATCGACGCTGGCTGCGAACGACTCGTACGGATGCACAACCAGCAGCGAGCCGGCGTCGCGAAGGCTGTGAAAGATGTTGCGCTCGGGAGGCAGTCGCGGCGTTTCGATGGGATGAAATGGCGGATCGTGAAGCGCGGCTATGTCGATGCCGACCAGCTCCATCAAGTCGCGCACCGCGAGCATGCCGGTCGTGTCGAAGACGTCCTCCGTATCATTCAGTCCGAGCTGGGCTGACAGAATGCTCCGATGCTGGGGGTTCATGCCGGGCTCCAGCTCGAGGCGCACCATCGGCGCAAAGCGTCGCTCGCGGACTTCCGACTCGATGAGCTCGAGAAGGTCGTCGGCTTCTTCCTCGTCCCGTTCGGTATTCGCGTTGCGGGTGACACGGAACAGCTCACACGAGGTGATGCTCAGGCCGGGGAACAGTGAGTCCAGCGTGTGAACCATCAGCTCTTCGAGGCGGATGTAGTGATGCTTCGTGCCGATGCGTAACAGACGCGGAATGTCTTGCCCGACCGGGACCTTGACGCGCGCGAGGATGGGATCGGGGCTGCCCACGGGTACACCCGTCACGAGCAGATTCAGCGAAAGGTTGGAGATGAATGGGAACGGGTGGGCTGGATCCAGCGCGAGTGGAGTCACCAGCGGAAACACGTTCTTTTCGTAATACGCTCGCAAGTCGGCGCGCTCGCGTGTGTTCAGCTCGTGCCAGGACAGCAGGCGGATATCGTGCTCGGCGAGCTCGCTCAGCAGGCGGCACTCCAGCTCAAAGCGTTGGCGCTCGAACTCGCGCACCCAGGCGTAACACTCGGCGATCTGCTGCGAAGCCGTGCGTCCGTCGACCGTGGGCTCGGGCACCCCGGCGGCAGCTTGCTGCTTGAGGCCGCCAATGCGCTTCATGAAGAACTCGTCGATGTTGGATGCCGTGATCGCCAGGAACTTGACGCGTTCCAGGAGCGGGTTGCGCTCGTCTTCGGCCTCGGCGATCACGCGAAGATTGAAGTTGAGCCACGTCAGTTCCCGATTCAGGTACAGGGCGGGGTCGTCGAGACCAGTCGGGTGCGCACGATCCTGGGTTCGCGGCGGGCTTGTGACTGCGGTGCGCACCAGCACGAGTGTTGAGTCTAGACCGTCTGAGTCTCCTTCGCATCATGTGCCACAGGCCCAACACACGTGCATCGACGCACTGGCACGGGCACTGCAGTGCAGACGTTGCTTGTTCAAAGAGCACCAGAGTGCCCGTTGGAAAGCAACCTGGAGGTCTGCGGATGGACGCCGCTGTTGATCAGAATCTGGAGCTTGCCGATCACGCGACCGGTTATCTCGTAGAGAAGTACAGCCCGAGCGGGCGTCGAATCGGCTGGATGATGATCGCCTCGATTTTCATCGAGGCGTGGGATCTGTACTCGATCTCGTTCCTGCTCGTGTTTCTGACGGCGGAATTCCATCCCTCGTCGCTGCTGTTGGGCCTGGCCTCCGCGGGGACTCAGGGTGGCGCGATCGTCGGGTCGTTACTCGGCGGTTGGCTGATGGACAGGATCGGCCGGCGCATCATGTTTCTGGGCACGATGATCATGTTCATCGTGTTCGCGATTGCGCAGTCATTCGCACCCAACATGGAGTGGCTGGCGGCCATTCGGCTGCTGCTGGGTATCCCGCTCGGCGCCGATATCGCCGTCGGGTACACGTACATCATGGAATCCATGCCCGCGGGTAAGCGTGAAGCGATGGGCAATCGCTGGCAAGCCATGTTCGCAATCGGCGAGGTGGCGGCGATCGTCGCCGTGACCGCGGGGTTCGCCGCAGGTATCGCTCCCGCGATTCTGTGGCGCGTTGCCCTCGGTCTGGGTGCTGTTCCTGCGCTGATCCTGCTGCTGCTCCGGGTCAGCCTGCCCGAAACTGCCATCTGGCTGATTCAGAAGGGTCGCTGGCACGAGGCGAAAGAGGTCACGAAGCAGATGTATAGCGATGACCTCGACATGCTGCCCGACCAGGACGTGCCCATGCCCAACCCGAAATTCACCGACTTCTTCCGTGACGTCTGGTCGGATGAGACGAAGCGACGCGCGAGTCTGTTCGGTTGGATTGCATCCTGGGCACAGGCGCTCGAGTTCTCTACGTTCGCGTTTTATCTACCGATCCTGTTCGTGCTCGTCGGAGTCTCCGGTATTCTGGGGACGAACCTGCTGACGCTCGCGATCTACTGCGTGGCGATCGTGTCAGGCCTCGTCGGGCCTCAGATCGTGGGCAACATCGGGCAGCGGCGGTTGAGCATGTACGGCTTCGGCATCGTGTTCGTGTCGCTGCTTGTCGCGGGCGCCGCGATCGCGATGAACGTGCTCTGGATCGTGCCGATCGCCGCGGCGGCGATGCTGTGGGGCCACTACTGGGACGCGGAAAACGTCATGACCATTCCGTCCATGGTGGCGGCGCCGCGCTACCGCGGGACTGCCTCGGGCTTCGGCTACATCCACACCAAGCTGCCGTCGTTCCTGGGCATCTTCCTGTTCCCAGCCTTTTTCAACAACATCGGTCCGGCGAACGCCACGTTCATGACCGCGATTTTCCCGGCCGTGGGATTCCTGGCGGCGGCGTTCATCCTGCCAGAGGTGTACGGGTACATCGAAGTTCGCCGACGCGCGGCTGCGCCATCCGTCACCCCAGAGCCGACGGTGTCGCGCGCGGCATAGCCAACCTTGGGCCAGGCAGGTCGCGCCGTGGGGCGGCGCCTGCCTGGTGCTTTACGGTCGGTCGCCTGCTTGCACCTGCGACAAAGTGGCGACACGAGCTTGATCGCGCTCGGCGGAGGCGTGCGCTACTGTGAGGCAGTGACCGAGGCGCGACGCGAAATTCGGAATCCGATGACCGGCGAGCGCATCGTCATTACGGCCAGTGGCCTGGAAACCAGCGGGTGTTTGCTCGCCTTCGACGTCTT
>JAFAPL010000569.1 GCA_019247135.1 Chloroflexota bacterium
CCGAGTTCTTGCACGGCGAACAGGCCGCGGCGGCCGCGGAATCCGGAAAGCATGTCCTTTGCGAAAAGCCGATGGCCAGTACCCTCGAGCAGGCGGACGCAATGCTCGTCGCGGCCAGCAGGGCGAATGTGCGGCTCATGATCGCGCACAGTCGTCGATTCACGCCGCGCTACATGCGCGCGCACGAGATGGTGGAGGATGGGGCGATTGGCCGGCCGGTGCTGGTGCGTGAAAACGAGCGACGGCCGCGCGTCTCGGCCGCGAGCGTGCACATCCCCGGCTGGCGGCCGGATCCCGGAAAACAGAGCACGTGGTATGCGCAAGCGTCCTATTCGCCGGGAACGGTGTTCCATATTGGCGTGCACGAGTTCGATCTGTTCCGCTGGTTCGCTGGATCGGACGCGGAGTCTGTGTACATGGAGGCGAAGATCACCGCGCCGGACCAGGAGGTGCCGGATACCGTTACGATTCAGGTCCGCTTCAAAAACGGCGTTCTGGGCGCGTGCGACATCTTCAACCATGCGCCGATCGGGTATCCCAACCACCACGAGCTGGAAGTGTTCGGGACCGACGGGGTGGTGCGCAGTCGAGACTTCGATTCGCTCGCCGTCACCAGCTTCGGCAGGGATGGCGCCCGGTTTCCAACGGCGACGGAGTCGCTGCTGCTCGTCCGCGACGCATATTGGCTCGAACAACGACTCTTTTTCGAGTCGATCCTGAAGGACACGCCGGTGCCGCTGGATCCGCGCGAGGCGCGGGCCGCGCTGGAGCTTTCGTTAGCCGCGATCGAATCTGCGCGGTCCGGGCAGCACGTCAGCCTGCCACTTCACTCATGATCGGTGTGGTTGGCGATGGGCTGCTGGCGCGCGCGGCTCGGTCCGCGGGACTGGACCTCGAAGCGCCGCGTGACGGAATGACTGGCGTGATCGTGGACGCGCCGCTGGACCAGCGAGCGCGAGTGCTTGCCGAGGTTCGGCATTCGTGGCAGGTGCCGGCACTGGTGGAAGCACCGCTGGCAGCGACGGCCCGCGAGGCGCGCGAGCGCCTGAATGCGCGGGACCTGGTGCCTGTCAACGCTCTGCGGTATGGGCTGCATACGCGGCGACTCGTGGAGGAGCTGCGCGGTGCCGACGACGTGTTGGAGACGCTGTTTGCCGCCTGGCGATTCCGCGGCGGCGCCCTGATAGACGAGAAATTGCCGTTGTTGCTGGATTACGTTCGCGAATTGTGTCCGCAGCGAATCGAGCGGATCTCGGCGATGGAGCGGGTCGACCCATTCGTCATGACCGTGACGCTGCGGCATGCGGGCGGCGTGATCGGCAGCTTGGAGGTGGGAGCGCACCTGGCGGGGTCGTTCCCGTCGCCATCGGAGCTCGTGATCGAGTGTTTTTGCCGCGAGACTGTTTGGCACTGTTTGCCCGGCAGGCAGTCGGTCGAGGTCGTCGGACAAAATGCGACGGAATGGCAGCCCGACCCGTTCGTCGCCGCCGTAAACGCGTTCGCGGCGTGGCTCGAAGGCGGACCACGGCCACCCGGCGACGTTCAGCGTGATGTGGCCGCACTCGAGCTTGCGGAAAAGATTCGAGAGGCGGCGGATGCCGGACGCGCTCGAATACTCAGCGATTGAGCATCAGTTTCAGCAGGTCCTCGACAACAGTCTGGACCCGCGCGGGCCAGAGTCGCTGTACGACGTCGTGGCTGGACTTCGCCTTGCCGCGGGCGCGACCGCGGTGGATGTCGGATGCGGTGAAGGCGACGACGCGTTGGAGCTGGTGAAGCGATTCGGATTCCGGGTTCAGGGTGTGGATCCGGAGCCGCGCAATGTTGATGTGGCGCGCGCGAGAGCGGCGGGAATGCGCGACCGCGCGGAGTTTCAGGCCGGCGTGGCCGAGGCGCTGCCGTTTGACGATGAGTCGGTCGATCTTCTCTGGTGTAAGGAAGTGATCACGCTTACGGACCTGCAGCTCGCGTTCAAGGAGTTCGCGCGCGTGCTTCGACCGGGCGGACGAGGAATGGTCTACCAGGTGCTGACAGGGCCGCGCATGACCGACACGGACGCGCGTGAGTTCTGGGAGCTACATCTTGGGTATGGGCACGCGCGCAGCGTGCGCCCGGCGGACGTGGAACGCAGCATCGCCCCGAGTGGGCTTCAACTAGTGGAGCGCGTTGATTTCGGCAGCGAATGGGGTGAATACGCGCAGGAGCGATCCGGGGCTGGTGGGCGGCGGCTCATGCATGCGGCGCGCCTGCTTCGGCAACCGCAGCGGTACATCGATGAGTTTGGGGAAGACGCCTACAGAATTATGTTGGGCGACTGCCTGTGGCACGTGTATCGAATGATTGGTAAATTGCACGGCGTCGCGTTTGTTTTCAGAAAGCCTGCTAGCCTTTGACGGCGCCGGCGGTGAGGCCGCGCAGCAGTCCGCGCTGGGCAGCGATGGTCAACAAGAACACCGGCAGCACCAGCGTCAGCGACGCGGCGGCCATCCCACCCCAGTTCACGGTGTCGTAGCCGACGTAATTCACTACCCCGACGGTGGCTGGAGTCGTGCGCGGTCCAGCCAGGATCAGGGGTACGAAATACTCGCCCCAGGCCGCGATCGCGATCAGGTTGGCGACCGTGGCGATCCCCGGCAGCGCCATCGGTAGAGCCGTCCACACGAACGCCTGCAGGCGCGTGCAGCCGTCTACTCGCGCGGCATCTTCGATCTCAACTGGCAGGTCAGCGAAGTACGACGCGCTCATCCAGATGGCAAACGGCAGCAGGCCCGTCATGTACGCGAGGGTGAGTCCAGTGAATGAATCGATCAGACCGAGGTTATGGAAAAACAGAAACAGCGGGATGATGAAGATGACTGGCGGCACCATGCGACTGAACAGCAGCCAACCAGCGAGAAATTCGCGCCCTGGAAATCGACCGCGCGCGAACGCGTAACCCGCCGGGACGCCGAAGATCAGCGTACAGGCCGTCGTACTGACCGCGATGATCACGGTGTTCACCAGGGAGCCGAGGTATTTGCTGTCTATCAGCTTGGTGAAATTGGTCAGCGTGGTGGGTGCGAAAATCTCCGGCGGTACGGATGCCGCGTCGACCGGACGTTTGAGCGCGGTGAGCACGATCCACAGATACGGAATCGCGATAATGAGCAAACCAAGCACGAGCAGCGCCAGCTTAACGGGAATCACGTAGCCGGGCTGTCTCATGCGCGGCGCCGCATCCCACCGAACAGGAGTCCAACCGAGACGGCGATCAGCAGGATCATCACGACGCCGAACGCGGCGGCGTAGCCAACTCGGTCGTAGGTGAGTCCAGTTACGAAGATGTGCAGGTTGAGCGTGGTGCTGGCGATGCCGGGCCCGCCCGTTGTCAATAACTGGATGCCTTCGAATTTCCTGAACGCATCGATGAATTTCAAGATGATCGCGACCGTCAACACTGGCCGGATGGAGGGAAGTGTGACGTTCCAGAAGACCTGCCACGGATTGGCTCCATCCACCTGCGCGGCTTCCTTCAGCTCGCCGGATACGCCAAGCAAGCCGGCGAGGAGCAAGACGGCCTGAAAGGGCACACCGGTCCACATGTCGGAGATGATCACCGCTGGCATCGCGAGCGCTGGATCACCCAACCAGACCGGCTGGGGCAGGTGGAGCAGGCTCAGGCCGTAGTTGATCCAGCCGGCGTCGTTCGCGAACATGGCACGCCAGCACATCGCGACAACAACCGGAGCCGTCATGATCGGCAACAGGTACAGCGTCCGAATCAGGCGCAAACCGCGCCAGGTGCCCTGCATGAGCATCGCGAGGCCGAGGCCCACGAGTGTGCTGATTCCCGTCGTGGCCACGACCAGGTACAGCGTGTTGAACACGATCCGTCCGGTTTGCGGGTCACGCAGTAGCTCGACGAAGTTTTCCAGGCCGATGAACTGCCAGCTGTCGGAACGGACCAGGTCGTAGTCGGTCAGGCTCAGGCCTAGGGTCGCGGCAAATGGAATGGCCGTGACCAGCAGCATGGCCGCCAGCGACGGCCAGGCGGCCATGAGCAGAAAATGGCGATCGGCGATCAGCGTGAGAAGCGAGCCTCCGCCTTTGACGGAGACTCGCTCACGATGGCCAGGGTGCGCACTGGCGTCCAGACCGCCGGCAGCCATAGCTAGGGATTAGGGAATGGCTTCGGATAGCCCGCCTTGGTCATGATGTCGTTTTCACCCGCCTTCATCGTCGCCATCACATCCGACACTGGCGTGTTGGTGGTGATCAAGTCCGACAAGCCGTTCGAGATCGGCGGGATGATGGCGACGCCTTCTGGGATGAACGGCAGCAGGACAACGTTCGGGTGCGCCAGGATGTACGACTGAGTTTCGGGGAACGTCTTGGGTAATGCCGCCACGACCGAAGGATCTTTGATCACGGAGGTCCGGCTTGGAGTCAGGAGCGCTTTGTGCGTCGCGGCCGCGACTTGTGTGTCCTTGCTCGTCAGATACTGCATCAATTGCCAGGCTGCCTGCTTGTGTGTTGAGGCCGCGTTCATCCAGATACCGAACGGCTGCACGAGCGCGCAGTGATCCGGGTTGGCAGGCTGGCAGGGCATCTCCCAGAAGGCGGTGTTCTCAGCAACTTTGGACTTATCCGGATCGAGCACTTCGGGGATCGTACCGCCATCGTCTTCCCACATCGCGACACGTCCCTGCTGGAAGTCTTGGAGACAGTTCGTGACGAGGTAGGTCGCGATGCCTTTGGGTGCGTAGTTCTGGAGCAACTGACGATAGTAGGTCCCGAATTGACTGGCCTGTGGCTCGGTGCCGATGAGGAAATTCCAGCTCTTGTCGAAGTAGTTGCCAGTGATTGGATTGTCCCACTTGATGAACCAGTTCCAGATCTGGAACCCGTCATACAGGACCTGGGACTTGTCGGCGCGGACGCAGAAGCCGGCGTGGTCGGAGGTGTTGAGCTTCGCCGCGTCCTGCATCAACTCGTCCGGGGTGTTAGGTGGGGCGGAGATGCCCGCCTCCTGGAACATCTTGGTGTTGTAGTAGAGCAGTCCACCGCCGGTATGCGTCGCGATGCAGTACGTCTTGCCACCCTGTTGACAGGCGGCCTCGATGTCCGGCGCGAAATCTTTGAAGTCGTAAGTGCTTGGAGTCTGGGCGGAGTCGTTGATATAGCTGTCGAGCGGCTCGACGCCGCTGATGCCGACATAATGGCCGATGTTCTCGGAGCCGGTGGTGAAGACGTCTAGCGAAGTGTCCTTGGCCGTCAACTGCAGTGGAACCTTTTCGTCCATTGCGGCGACGGGCTGCTGGACATAGTTCACTTTGATGCCAGTCTTCTTTTGGAAGTCATCCATCAAGGTGCTGTAGAAGTCGAACTCAGGGTTCGTGGAGTAGGTCTCGAGGGTCAGAGTGGTGCCGGCCAAGGACTGCTGTCCGGCAGCGGCCGGCGCAGTGGTGGGAGCGGCAGCAGCGGGCGCGGTCGCGGCGGGCGCGGTCGTCGGAGCGGCAGCGGCGGGCGCGGTCGTCGTCGCCGGCGCCGTGGTGGGCTTCGCGGCCGCGGTCGGAGCAGGTGCGCTTGTCGCCGCGGGCGCTGTGGTTGCCGCAGGTGCGGCCGACGGAGCAGCGGGTGCACAGCCCGCCGCCACGAGGAGGATCCCCAGGAGTGGGGCGCTGAACGGGGGTCTCACGGGTTATGCAGCTCCCTCTAATGAGTAGATCGCAGGTGCGCAGGATGACGCGACGCACTGGCGTGTGTCAAGTGGATTGTTCACAATTCGACGCGGGGTACGGGTCACCAGCCGCCGAGCGTGCATCTTGTTGACAATCCGCGTATGCTTGCGCGGTGACCGGGTCGACCGCCGATTTGTTCAGACTGGATGGCCGAGTCGCGCTCATCACGGGCGCGGCCGGCGCCTTCGGACGCGCGATTGCCCTCGGCTTCGCCAGCGTCGGCGCACGCCTGTTCCTCACCGATCTGAATGCCGCCGGCCTGGATGAAACGGCGACGCTCGTGCGCAACGCGGGAGCGCCATGCGCCGTGCGGGCAGGCGACAGTGGTTCCAGTTCGGACGTTCAGGCCGTTTTCGAGTCGTTGGACCGCGAGTACGGTCAGGTCGACATTCTGATCAACAATGCCGGCGGCAATCCGATGCAGGGCAGGCCCGAGGAGTTTCCGCTGGAGATCTGGGAACAGGTCCTGCGCACCAATCTGACGGGCTACTTCCTGTTTGCTCGGGCCGCCGGGGCGCGAATGATCGCGCGAGCTCGAGGCGGAGCCATCGTGAACGTGAGCTCGATCGCAAGTGCGTCCTCACTCGGCCGTGGCAATCTGGCCTACGGAGCCAGCAAAAGCGGCGTCAACCAGTTGACGCGGGAGCTCGCTGTGGAGTGGGCACATCATAGCGTGCGCGTGAATGCCATCCAGCCGTGTCAGTTCCTGAACGCCGGCTGGCGGGCCATGGTGGCGGACCCGAATCGCGCAGGGCTGGTGAAACGCGTGGTTTCGGGGATTCCGATCGGGCGAATGGGCGAGCCGGAGGAGATCGTCGGGCCGGTACTGTTTCTCGCTTCCGACGCAGCATCCATGGTGACTGGAGTGCTCCTGCCCGTCGATGGTGGCAATCTGGCGCTCAACCCGACCGGTACGCTGCCCGGAGCCGATTGAGGAGGTTTTAACAAAATACCGTGCCCGAACAAGACACCGTGCCCGAACGAGCTATCCGCAACGGATCGACTGCCACCGGCTGGCAGTGGGACGACGCGCTGTGTGGAGTCATTCCCCCGATGATCTCGCCCCTGGACGAACACGGGGACGTGGATCGAACCGCGGTGCGCCGAGTCGTCGAGTACATTCTCCAGGGCGGGTGCTCCGGGCTGTTCGTGCTCGGTGGAGTCGGTCAGGGAGCATGGCTTGACAGCAAGCAGCGGCAGGCGATCGTGCAGTGCACGGTGGAGGCCGCACAGGGACGCGTGCCGGTGCTGGCAGGCATCATGTTGCCGTCAACGGCGCCTGTCCGAGAAGCGGCGCGGCAGGCCGAAGACGCTGGTGCGGACGCGCTCGTGGTCGGCTCGCCGTACTACTTGCCGGTGAGTGCGGCCGACCAGCAGCGGCACATCGAAGCTGTTCTGGGCACGACCGGGCTGCCGGTCGTGCTCTACAACATTCCGCAGTGCACGCACACTCCGCTGGCGTTCTCGACCGTGCAGGCGCTGGCTTCAGAGTCGCGCGTGCTGGGCATCAAGGACTCCTGGGGTGATCTGCCCTACTTTCAACGTCTTCTCACGTTGAAGCAGGGTCGGCCGGACTTCCGCGTGTTGCAAGGCAGTGAGCACGCGGCCGGTGCGAGCATGCTGCTCGGCGCGGACGGGCTGATCCCGGGCCTGGCCAACGTGGCCCCAAACG
>JAFAPL010000866.1 GCA_019247135.1 Chloroflexota bacterium
GGCGTCGAAGAGCAGCTGAACAACGAGAAGTACGAGTTCAAGGACCGGCACTGGGAGGACTACGAGGACGGCGGCCCGAAGGCCGGCCAGTCACTCGCGCCCTACCTAACGATGATCAACGACATCCGGCGCGCCCATCCGGCGCTCCACTGGTTGCGCAATCTCCGGTTCCACCGCGCCGACGACGACAGCTTCATCGTGTTCTCGAAGCGATGGAAGAGTGGCGATCAGGACGACACGGTGATCGTCGTCGCGAATCTCGACCCGCATTCGTTCCGGGAGACCTGGGTGCACCTCGACATGCCGCAGCTGGGCCTTGATTGGCACGAGACATTCACGGCGCACGACGAAATCACCGGTGACTCGTGGCGGTGGGGCGAGCACAACTTCGTTCGGCTGGGCATCGGCATTGAACCGCTCCACATCCTGCATGTGCGCGACGTCTAATCGCGGCGCCCGGCCTCAAGCGCGCGTGAATTGCGCGATCGCGCTTGCCAGCGCCGGTGCCATGGGCAGCGCAGCGGCGTTGTTAGCGCCGTTGGAACCGGCGTCGGGTTTGAGCGCGTGGTCCACGCCGGTCAACTGCGTGAAGCTCAGCGCGGTCTGCGCCACGCGCAGTCCTGCGGCGAGGTGATCGACGTCGGGGCAGCTGACCTGCGCGTCGTTTGCGCTGCAGGTGAGCAAGACCGGCGTCTTGGCGGGGAGCTGCGCGGCGACAGTCGCGGGGTCGTACTGGTCGACGTCGCGGAAATAGCCGACGAGGCTCGGCCCGAACAATGGCGCCGCGAAGGATGGCACCACGCCCGGTGTTACGCCGGCACGGACCGCGGCAATCGCTTGGTCGATTTCGGTCGCCTGCTCGGCGGCGTCCGCGGCGGTGAGCCGGCCTGCTTCCCTCTGCTGGGTGAGCGAGGCGTGTAGCTGCTCGTCGAGGATGTCGAGGGATCGGCGGCTCAGGGGTTCGATCAGCGCAAGCTTCTGGATGTGCGGCACCGGACCCGCGCGGCCGGTCGCGAGCAGCAGCGCATACAAGCCGCCTTCGCTGTGTCCGTATACCGCGAGCTGCCGGAGGTCAGTGCGCGGCTCCGCGCCGAGAAACCGCAGCGCTGCAGCCGCTTCGCCGCTGAACGTGGCGACATCCGCCGCTGCCGGATCGCTCGCGTACCGGCCGAAACCGGTCTGGCCGGAGAACAGCTTGTCGTACCGCAGACTGGCGACGCCGTCCGCGGCGAGCTGATCGGCCAGCAATCGCAACGAGTTCTCAGCCAGTCCACGTTGATTTCCGTTGCGGTCGGTTGGGCCGCTGCCGGCGATGAGCAACGCGGCCGGACGAGGCGCGGATGCGACGGGATGACGGTAGCTGCCATGGATCGTCACGCCGTCGGCCGAAAAGGACACGTCCTGATCCACCTAGCCAGACGGCACGCCCGGCGACGCGCTGGATGGCTGCGGATTGCCCGGCGCCGACGAGTTGCTGCATCCCGCTACGCCGATCACCGCGGCGATGAGTGCAGTCCCGACCGCAGTTCGCACCGCACGAATTTTGCGAAAACGAAACGGTTATCGGAGCGGTGTTCATGTCATGCATTTGCGGACTGTTACAGATGCCCTCCGTCCCGAACGATGACGGCATGGCGGAGACGGCTCGGCTGCGAAACCGAGACTCACGCCAATTCGTCGTGTCCGCAGAAAGCGGTGACACCCATCGATCGATCGCCGCGGCGCTGCGGGCAGCGCCCGAGGGGTCGGTCGTCACGGTGCGCGCCGGCAACTATCCAGAGAACCTGGTCCTGACCAAGGCGGTCACCATCACGACGAGCAACGACCGCGCGGAGGTGGTGATCTCTCCCGCGAACGGTCGCGCGGTCATCATGGCCACGCAGCGGGCGACCCTGCGCGGGCTCACCCTTCGAGGCGGTGACGAAACCTGTCCAGTGATCGACGTACCGACCGGCCGTCTGGCGGTCGAGGACTGCCAGGTCCTCGGCGCCGGCACGTCG
>JAFAPL010000867.1 GCA_019247135.1 Chloroflexota bacterium
CCCGAGCACTTGGTGACTGCGATCGCCGGCCCGCCACGCGGCTGAACTTGTCCGACGGAGCGCTGCAAGGCGTCAAGCTCGAACGCGACGTCGAGCTCGGCGGGGTACGTCTGCGCGTCCTGGATTGGCCCGGATACGACCGGCCGCTGGTGTATGTGCCGGACCCATTCACGTTGCAGCCTGATCTCGCGCCGCGCATCGCCGCCGCATTCGCGCCGAAGCATCGAGTCGTACGCATTCAGCCGCGCTCGGACGTGCCGTACCAGGCACAGACGGACGACATTCGGCGCGTGATGCAGCAGTTCGGCTTTGCCGGTACAGTGCTGGTTTCGAGCGGCTGTGGCGCCTGCATCCTGCTGCCGCTTGCGGCGTGGTACCCGCGGCTCGTCAGCTCAGTGCTGCTGATCGATCCCTGCTACGCGCCGCCAGCGCACGACTCTCTCACCGCCCGATCGCTACGCGATTGTCCGCCCGACTGGGAGAAGCTTCGAGGTCGCTGCCGCATGTTGACGACGAAGTCGGAGGAGCGCGTCCCGAAGCTCGAGCAGTTGCTCTAAAAACGTCCGGCGAGCCAACCACCGCAGCTTGCACCGACCATTGCCACCACGTCAGTCAGTGTGAGCTGCACGAAGTCAATCGCGGGCAGACCGGCGAGTCCGAGCTGGCGCGCCAGGGCTGCCTCTCGCGCTGCATCGACAGTCACGCTCACGAAGATGAACGCGACCGCAGCAAGCGCACCGTAGAAGATCTGCAACCGGCCGACGAGGTAGCCCGCGACGTACCCGCCGATCACCAGCGCCAGAAACAGTGCGGTGTAGCCGAGCACCAGCGAAGACCCGACCCCGGCGAAGCCACCCAACGCCCGAAACAGCGCCTGCATGCCGAGCGCTGTCACGCAGCCGAGGCCGACACCGACCCAGCGGCGCACGCTTCGGAGTATAGGTACCATACCGCTCAGGTGCGCGAGCCCATCCTGGCCGCAATCGTTGCCCTCATCGGCATCGTCCTCACCAGCGCGGGCGCCTTCGTTCACGCGGCGCCCGCGGTCGCGCCCGGCGCGCTCCTGGCCCTGGTCGGTGGCGCGTGGCTGGGCAACGCCCTGGCACGCCAGGATGTTCGATTGCTGCCCGGCAGCCAGATCGTCGAAACCGACGCAGCCGGCGCGGTCGTCGCGGGCACAGGCGAGGGAGGCTGAGGCGGCGTGCCGACGCGTCAGATCGGCTGGAATGTTGGCGAGATCGCGTACGCGGTCATGTACGTGCTGGTCGTGGTCCAGGCGCTGTTTCTGGCGTATGGCGGCACGCGCAGATACCTCATGTGGCGCCGCGGCAAGCCATATGGTCGCATCGAACGTGTCGGCGAACGGCTGCGCGAAGCACTCAGCGTAACTTTCCTGCACAAACGGCTGATCCGGCCGGGCTACATCTACGGCGGGATCATGCACCTGTTCATCTTTTACGGTTTTAGCTTCCTGTTCATCGGGACGATCATCGTGCTGCTAGAAGCAGACATCGCGCGCCCCTATTTCGGCTTCAGCTTCTACCAGGGCACATTCTATATCGTCTACAAAGTTGTCATAAACCTCTTCGGATTGCTCTTCATCGTTGGGTTACTCATGGCGGTATGGCGCCGCTACGTGGGCAAACTTCCGAAATTCCGACGCAGCCTGTCCGACGACGCGATCGTTCTCGGAATTCTTCTTTTCCTGGGAGTCACTGGCTTTTTTCTACAAGCACTACGCCTCGCGGCAACGCACGACCCAGCAGCCCCAATCCACTGGGTTTCGTATCCGCTGGCCCTGGCGCTCAACGGCGTGGATCCCACCGCTCTGCAAGGTGTGCACACCGCGACGTGGTGGTTGCACATGCTCGCGAACACCGCTCTGCTCGTCTACATCCCGGTCAGCAAGCTCACGCACATCTTCACCGGCCCGGCGAACGTGTTCATGCGCGCCGGCGAGCCCCGCCAGGCCTTACCACTGATCGCGAACATCGAAGAGCAGGAGCACTTCGGAGCCGCGAAGCTCAGCGACTTCTCGTGGAAGCAGCTTCTCAACTTCGACGCGTGCATGCGCTGCGGTCGTTGCCTCGATTTCTGCCCGACCTTCAACACCGGCAAGCCGCTGAAACCGCGGCAGCTCGTTGTGGAGATCGGCAGCTATATGGACCGTCAGGCTGGCCTGCTCGCTGGACCGGCTGGGCCACGCGTCGACGAAGCCGGGGTGCGCGGCAGCGAGCTGGTGGCCACTGATGAACCGTCGCTGCGGCAAGTGCCCGTTTTGGCGGACCTGATCGGTGAGGTCGTGTCCGAAGACGAGCTGTGGGACTGCACGACGTGCCGCGCGTGCATGGAGCAATGCCCCGTCAGGATCGAGCACGTGCCACTCATCGTGGAGATGCGACGCAACCTGGTCCTCGAGCAGTCGCGCTTTCCTGCCGAGCTCGTGTCGCTCTTCAACAACCTGGAGCGGAATGGCAACCCGTACTCGTTTCCCGCAAGCTCGCGCGCCGATTGGGCAACCGCGGCGGGCGTGCAAGAACTGGCCGAAGTACAGGACCCCAGTTCACTCGAAGTGATCTACTGGGTCGGCTGCATGTCTTCATTCGACGCGCGCAATCAGCGCGTCGCGACCGCCCTGGTGCGCATTTTCAAAGCGGCCGACGTCAGATTCGCGATCCTCGGCAAAGAAGAGACCTGCAGCGGCGACCCCGCTCGTCGCGCGGGCAACGAGTACCTCTACCAGGTCCTCGCTCAGACGAATATTGAACGCCTCCAGCAGTACCAGCCCAGGCGCGTCGTGGCGTCGTGTCCGCACTGTTTCAATACGCTCAAAAACGAGTACCCGCAGCTCGGCGGGAATTTCTCGGTGGTGCATCACTCCGAGTTCATCAAGGAGCTCATCGACAGTGGTCGCCTGAACGTGCCGCGCGAGACCCTGGATCACCAGGACCGCTACGCCTATCACGACCCGTGCTATCTGGGCCGCTACAACGAGGTCTACGAGGCCCCCCGAGACGTCGTGGACGCTGTCGATGGGAGCCATGTCGAGCTGCCGCGTTGTCGCGATCGTGGCTTCTGCTGCGGCGCGGGTGGCGCACGCGCCTTCATGGAGGAAAAACGGGGCACCCGCATCAGCCACAACCGACTGACGGAAGCGATCGACACGAAGGCCAGCGGCGTGGCCGTGGGCTGCCCGTTCTGCATCACCATGTTCGAGGACGGCGTGCGCGCCTTGAACGCTGAGGAGACGTTCGCCGTCCGCGACATCGCCGAACTCGTCGCCGAGCGGCTTCCAGACTAGCTCTCGAGCCTTCAGTGTTGAGTCTGAGTCTTAGAAAACCGCGTCGCATATGCTTGACCCGATGGACATCGTGGTCACGGTGAAGCAGGTCCCCGACCCGGACATTCCGCCGACCCACTTCAAAATCGACGAGGCCACCAAACGCGTGGTCGCACCCGCCGGCTCTTCGCCGGTCATGAATGGCTATGACGCGAATGCGCTCGAAGCCGCGCTGCGCCTGAAAGAACAGCTCGGCGGCAAGGTCACCGTGGTGACGCTCGGGCCCGACTCGGCCCGCGACACCCTCAAACGCGCAATTGCCATGGGCGCCGATCAGGCCGTCCACGTGAACGACCCCACCCTCAATGACGCCGACAGCACCACGACCGCCGCCGCTCTTGCGGCCGCGATCAGGAAGATCGGCACGTTCGATCTCGTGCTCTCGGGTCGCCAGGCCTCGGATACCGATGGTGGTCAGGTGCACCTCGGGGTGGCGGCCCACCTCGGCTTGCCAGCCGTGTCTCCGATCCAGAAGATCGACGAGGCCGCGGCCGACTCCCTGCTGGTCGAACGCATCGTCGAGGATGGCTTCCAGCGCGTCAAAGTTCGACTGCCAGCGCTGCTGGGCGTCTCAAGCGAAGTCAACGAACCACGCTATCCGCCACTGAGAGGCATCATGGCCGCGGGCAGGGCGCAGATCCCCGTCTGGACCGCCGCCGATCTCGGGCTCGACGCTTCAGCCGCACCGAAGGTGCAGCTGCGGCGCCTGTACGTCGAGACGCGTGAGGCACAGATCGAGCTGATCGAAGCCGATTCTCTCGAGGAAGCCGGACGGAAGCTTGCCGACAAACTGCGCGAAGCGAGGCTCGTCTAGTCATGCCCGGTGTCCTTCTCATTGGTGACAGCGTCGGCGAGCAGCTTGCGCCAACAACCGCTGAGCTCGTGGCAGAGGGTTCACGCCTGGCATCGCAGCTCGGGGCATCCGAGGTGACCGTGCTGCTCGCGGGCAAGAACGTCGAGGGCCTTGCTTCCGGTCTCGGAGAACTGGGCGTCCAGAAGGTGCTGGTCGCGGAAAGCACAAAGCCCACGCCACCCTCCCCGGAATGGATAGTCGCTGCCGCTGAACAGGCGGCTAAGCAGACGCAGCCCGACGTGATCCTGCTGAGTCATGGCGGCGCGGGCCGTTCACTCGGCCCACTGCTCGCCTATCGTCTGGGCAGTGGCATCATCACCGACGCGACCGCGCTGAGAGTCGAAGGCGGTGACCTGGTGATCACCAAACCCGTGTTCGGCGGGAGCGCGATCGCGGAATTCAGCATCGCGTCTTCGCCAAAGGTGGCCACCCTGCGCCCGCGCGCGTTCGAGGCCGACGAGTCCCCGGCAGCTGCACAGGCTCAAGTCGAAGCGCTCTCGGTGCCCCAGGACAGCGGCGCGGTCGAGGTGCTCGAGGAAGTGCGCGAGCAAGTCGCCAGTGGCCCGCGGCTCAAGGACGCCAAAGTGATCGTCTCGGGTGGCCGCGGTCTTGGCGGCCCCGACAACTGGCACTACGTCGAAGAGCTCGCCCAGGTGCTGAACGGCGCCGTGGGCGCCACGCGCGCCGTGACTGACGCGGGCTGGGTCGCGCCGTCGCTGCAGGTCGGCTTGACCGGCTCTACGGTCGCTCCCGACCTGTACATCACGGTAGGCATCAGCGGCGCAGTCCAGCACATTGCGGGCATCTCGGGCGCCCGCAACGTGGTGGCGATCAATCGAGACGGCGACGCCAACATCTTCAAATACGCGCGGTTCGGCGTGGTCGGTGACTGGAAGCAGATTGTGCCCGCGTTCACGGAGCGCCTGAAGGAACTGCGCAGCTGATCTCGCGTTGGCTTGCACTGCTGCTGCTGCTCGGGTGTCTCGGCTGTTCCGCGGCACCCTCGGCGGCATCGAGCACGCAGACCGCGCGGGGTGTTCTGCTCGATGTCCAGAGCGGCAGCATCCAGAAGGTGGACGAGTTCACGTTGCGTACCGACGATGGTCAGGAGCTGTCGTTCAGTCCGGCGCCGAACTTCAACCAGGGCGTCGAGCACCAGATGACACCCGGCCTCATGCGCGAGCACATGGCCCTCGGCGTGCCCGTCACGGTTACTTACCGCGAGGAAGGCGGTAAACTCATCGCACTCAGCGCAACCGACTGATTTGCGCCATGGTTCGCAAGACTCGAAAGCCTGAACCG